>JAEWKX010000343.1 GCA_023393575.1 Pseudomonadota bacterium | reverse complement strand
GTTTCATGGAGATTGATGGAATGAATATTTATAGTACCTTTGGCCGATGGAGGGCCAATGGCAAAAACAGTCACGGTGGTCATAAACCAAGATTCAGACGAAGCCGTCCTTCAAGAACTGGCCAACTGCCTCCGCTCTAACGATAGCTTCTCCAAGCAATTAAGAGATTTCGCAGATTGTCTGGAGAAAGAGCAGAGGGTTCAAGGGATAAACTGGCAGCCGAGTCCGGGGCAGATTTTGATATGTCATTTTGGCCTGGGCTTTCGTTCCCCCGAGATGGTGAAGACGCGCCCGGTTATGGTGATATCGCCAAAAGTTAATCCTTGGACGAAGCTATGTGTGGTCGTACCGATCAGTAGCCGAGCCCCGGAACCGGTCCTTAATCACCATTACAAATTGCCGGACGGCCTTGTTCCTGGGGACAAGTACGAGGAAGCATGGATTAAGGGCGATACCGTAATGGCGGTAAGCAGCCATCGGCTCGACCGGATAAAGGTGGGCTTCCGAAATTATGTCGCCCCTTTGGCCCCTGCTGATGTTCTCAAGGAAGTACGTCGTTGCGTGTTGCATTCGACGGGCATGCATTCATTGACCATTCATTGGTAGGTGACTATATTCACGACGTTACCGCCTAGGCGGATTGAAAGACCACTTCGGTGGCAGGTCGTTGCGAGGGCGATAACAAGTCTGCAATGGCCTTAAGATCACCCCGCCGTCACTGGCGGGGTTTTCGTTTGAGCGAATGGTGAGCGCCGCCGCCCATTTCCGTCTCAACGCGCGTGAAAAAACCAAACATATATTTTGCTCCACCAAATGTCGGCAGGTCGGGCGCAATCTCGTCCTTGGGCTACCGATCGTCGGTGACAAAGTAATCAAGCCTCGGGAAGGAGATCGAAATGGCCAAGAACACGGTCTGTGTCTGGTATGACAAGGACGCCGAGGAGGCCGCGCGGTTCTATGCGGCGACCTTTCCGGACAGCCGGGTGGGGAGGGTGATGCGCGCGCCTTCGGATTTTCCCTCCGGCAAGGCGGGCGATGTCATCCTCGTCGAGTTCACGGTGGCCGGCATTCCCTGCGTCGGCCTGAACGGCGGTCCGGCTTTCAAGCAAAGCGAGGCCTTTTCCTTCCAGATCTCGACGGAGGACCAGGAGGAGACCGACCGCTACTGGAACGCCGTCGTCGGCAATGGCGGGCAGGAAAGCGAATGCGGCGGGTGCAAGGACAAGTGGGGCGTCTCCTGGCAGATCACGCCCCGCGTGCTGCTGGAGGCGCTTGCGGTGGGCGGTGACGAGGCCAGGCGCGCCTTCGAGGCGATGATGACGATGAAAAAGATCGACGTTGCCGCGATCGAGGCGGCGCGGAGGGGATGAGCGCCGTGATCGGCGAAAAGATCAAGGGCCCGGCGTCCTATTTTCCGTCCATCGAGAAAAAGTACGGTCAGCCGATCGCGCATTGGCAGGAGGTGGTGCGGAGGCATTGTCCCGCCGGGCACATGGCGCTCGTCGATATGCTCAGGAACGAGCACGGCATGGGCCATGGCCATGCGAACGCGGTCGTGGCGCACACGCTGGCGGAGGATCGGCGGACGGCGCCATAGGCAAGGCCTTCACCCGCTTCGGGCGCCCGCTGGCCACCGCGCGCCAGCTCAGGATGACCGGTCTGCTCATGCGGCCTGCAGGCGGGTCGGGGCCACGGGAATTTCCTTCGCCGGCGGCAGGCCGAACATGCGCCGGTATTCCCGGCGAGGGAGTTCGGCGCACGCGCGATCGCCCCCAGCAGTGGGCCCCGGTGCCATCGAGACCGAATTCCCCGGCGGTGCGGTGCGCGACATGCCGAACCTCAATCGCCGGGTCCACGGCCAGCGCATTGAAGCCTCCGGCGGCCAGGTGATCTCGCTGCCCTCGGCAAGAAGCCGCAAACCGGGTTGCGGAGCGCCATGTCGTTATTTTGGTTGGACTTGGCGCTCCCTCTCTGCCACAAGCCGCCTGGGACGCGACTGCCGTTAGCTTTAGAACGGGGTCGGGCGACCGATTGACGTCACGTTGCTGCCGCGAGATCACGCCGGCCGTCCCGCTGCAATCTCTTCCATCGAAGCTGTTCGACTTGCAGTGGACCACACTCGCCGGGTGGCGGAACCGATCCCGGCTGTCGTTGTTGGATCTCCTCTCACCGAGGAGAAGACAGTGATGCGCCTTCTGATACCCGCCCTGATCCTTGGCCTGAGCGGATGCACCACCGGGGGCGAACTGGAGCCCGTTCCCGGCAGCATCACCTATGGCGGCCAGCCGGCGACCCGGTTGACCAAGGCGCCCGTCGGCAGCACGGTCACCCACCGGTTTCGCGACCGGTTCAGCCAGGAATGGGGCGAGCGTTACATCATCCGGCCGGACCGGTCTCTGAGGCTGGTGAGCCGCTACCGGATCGAATATCCGGATGATTGACGTCTTGCCACGAAGCATCGGCGCCGGGCGGGATGGAACTGCGGCAGGGGCCCTGCGTTGTCCGATACAACCACGGGAGAAAGAAGATGCTCAAAGGTATCATGCTCTGGGCCATGGGTGTGCCCATCTTCGTTATCATCCTGCTCTACATGTTCGTCTTCTGAGGCGAGCGCCGGGGCGGCCGGGAGCAGGGCTGCGGTTGCCGTGCCGATGTGATCGGCGGAGCCGCCGAAGAGGCCGGCCTTTCAGGGAGGGAACCCGCTTTCCCCGCTCCCCGGCGACGAAACACATGCCGCTCTTCCCGCCCGTCGCGTGGAGCCCTGCTTAGGCGTGAGGGCGTGCGCGTCGAGGCGGTTCCATGGGGTTTCCTCCGGCCCGCATCGCCTCAGGCGTGGGATGGCGATCTGTGGATCGGATCATGCGGCCCCGGCCTGACCGTCGGCTTGGTGCTCCGGGTCGCGACCAGGCCGTTCGGCGGGTTTGCGCACCACGGGCAGCGCGCCGCGGCGCGGGGAAGGTTTCGGTGGCACAGGTGGCAGCTTCGTATCGTTCTACGCATGGATGTCTCCGGTTTCGGGCATGGACCCGATTTCAAGCAGGCAAGGGTGCTGTTGATTGCCCGGAGGTGGGCGGCTATGGCGCGCCCCCAATCCTCCGGGCGGAGGCATCTGCTTCCAGCAGTCGATGGTAGATTATCGTAGACATGCCATATACTTGGTTCGCCTCGTGCGGATTGCAATGCCGGGCGTGTGCGACCTTTTGTACGGCTCAGGCCGGGTCGTTCCTCGAATGGGAGACGATCGCCGGAAACCCGGCCGGGTCGAACATGGCGTGGCGCCGTGCCGAGCTTAGCCCGGCTTCCCGCAAGGCCGTGTCGATCGCCTGAAGAACCTGGTCGCGGCAATCGACATCGTCGGCGAATGTCGGCACCCAGTAGCGGACGGCGTAGACCACGCCATCCAGACTGAACGCGGTGGCCCGCACATCGGGCTTCGGATCCTTCAGGATGATCGCGGATGCCGTGACGCCGTCGAGAAGGACGTTGCGCGCGCGAACGATGTCGACACTCTGATCGAGCACGACGGCCACCTGGGCGCGATAGTGGCGGCGGGGAGCGCTGTAGTTGGTCAGCCTCTGCCTGGAGATCTGGCTGTTGGGCAGGATCATGTGGATCGCATCCCGCGTGATCAGCCGTGTGGTCCGCCATCCGATCTCGACCACCTGGCCCTTGATCGTTCCCTCGACATCGACCCAGTCCCCGATGCGGAACGGTGCCTCCAGACCGAAAGCTATGCCGGACAGGACGTCTGCCACGACGTTGCGCAGGGCAAAGCCCAGGACCGCGATGACCAGTCCGGAGCCGGCCAGCAGGCCAGAGAGGGAATCGCCGAGAAAAAGAGCGGCCGTCGCAATGGTCGCCACGAGAAAGAACGCTCCGTTCACGAGCTCGCTCAGCAGCTTGGGACGCCGGTGCTTCTTTGCGTTCCGGTCGAGGACGATCCTGATCGACCTGCCGCCGAAGACAGCAAGCGAGAAGTAGAGGACGGCCGAACCGACCTGGGAGGCTACCACCGTGTCCAGCCAGGGTCCGAAGAGGGGGAGGGCCGTCTTGAAGGCGACGGCAGCCAGGATGAATGCGGCGGGCCAGATCAGTTCGGACAGGTATTTGAAGCGACGTGTATGCACGATGATCGACCTTTGTTGCTGAGGCGGGAGCGCGGGAGCCACGAAGGGCAACGAGGTGCCGTGGGCACCCATGAGCGAGAGAGCAGAAGCCCGATCCGGCTTGCGACGAAACTCGCGGATCCAGCCGCCTCGCCTGCAGGCGTAGCGGTCGAGACCCCGGCACGGGGCGGATCTGCCGGCATGGCTTCCCTCATCACCCCTCCCGTGTTTTTCGTCAATGGCCGTTCATGGTCCCCAAAGA
>JAEWKX010000334.1 GCA_023393575.1 Pseudomonadota bacterium | reverse complement strand
CGTCATGGACGATCTTGACGACCATCTGGCCGGGCTTGATCGCCTTCAGCACGGCGGCGCCGACCGCCTTCTCGCGCACCTTGTCGGTGAAGGAACGCTCGACCTCGAGCGACACGTCCGCTTCCAGCAGCGCACGGCGAACCTCGCCCAGCGCGGCGGAGACATCCGCCTCGCTCAATGCGCCACGGCCGGTCAGTCCATTCAGGATGGAGCCAAGACGGTCCTGGAGGTTTTCGAACATCCGTGTCTTCCTTCTTCGTTTCCGGGATATCCGGAAACGTCGGGTCTTTCCGCGACGAAAACAAGACACAAAGCCGAAAAGCACCCGAGGGCGCAACGCGCTGTCGGGTGTTGACCTCCGGGCTCGGTTCAACCGGCCCCGGTCGGCGGCTCCAAGTCGTGCAACTTGTCAGCAGATGCGGCGGATAAACAGGAAACGGATGGCAAAGTCAAGTCGGGACCCTCCGTCTCAGCCGTCCCGGCCGAAATAGACCTCGACGGAGATTATCTTCTCCACCCTGAAGCGCAGGAGTTCGAGATTGCGGAAACTGCCGCCGTCGGTCTTTTCCGCCCGGTAGCCGACCACCACCTCGTCACCGCTCTCGAACAACCGCTCTATGACGATGTCGCGGAAGGCCGGCGGTTGCGGCCAGCAGCGGTCGAAATAGGTCGCCTTGTCGATATGATCGTCCCGGGGGCTGGTAAAGGTGAAGTCGTCCGCCAGCAGCCGGTCTGCCAGGTCTTTCCGGTTCGCGAGATAGTGTTTGAAGAGATCCCTTGCCGCCTCGCTTCTCTGCATCGCATCCTCCTCGCCTGTGCTGGTCTGCAATCAGTCTTCGACAAAGCCTTGATGACCTATTGTCGGCAGTGGCGGCAAGTCATACTTCATTGGCATGAACCGTCGCAGATTCCTCAAATGGTCCGGTCTCGCAGCGAGCGCCGCGCTTGCCGGCGGCGTCACGGCAAGGGGCGCCATGGCCGGCAACAAGTATTATTCCGGGCCCATCACCGATCACTTCGACGGCAGGCTGTTCTTCAACCCCGACGGCGAGGAGCCGAGCGGCTTCCTGAACCTCGTCCGCTGGAAGCTCGGCAACGGCAACAAGGCCTGGCCGGAGAGCTTTCCGAGCCCCTTTCCGCAGGCGGTACCCGAGGAGCAGGTTTCGGGTGATCGCCTGGTCGTCACCATGGTCGGCCACGCCTCGTTCCTCATCCAGGTCGCCGGACTGAACATCCTGGCCGATCCGGTCTGGGACGAGCGGGCAAGCCCCCTGCGCTTCGCCGGGCCGAAGCGGGTCAATGTGCCCGGCATCACCATGGGCGCCCTGCCGCCGATCGACATCGTCATCGTCATCCACAACCACTACGACCACATGGACCTGGAAACGCTCTGGGTGCTGCAGGGTCGCGACAGCCCGCGTTTCGTCACCCCGTTCGGCAACGACGCGATCATCCGTTCCCGTGTGCCCGACGCCCGGATCGATGTGATGGACTGGGGCCAGGCACTGGTGGCGGAAAGCGGCGTCACCCTGCATTGCGAACCCTGCCATCACTGGTCGGCACGCGGCCTCGGCGACCGGCGCATGGCGCTGTGGGCCGCCTTCGTGATCGAAACGCCGGCCGGCAGGATATACCATATCGGCGATACCGGCTTCCACCGCGGCATCAACTACCGGGTCGCCCGAGAAAAGCACGGCGGCTTCCGCCTCGCCAACCTGCCGTTCGGCGCCTACGAGCCGCGCTGGTTCATGAAGGCGCAGCACCAGGATCCCGACGAGGCGGTGGAGGGCATGCTGCTTTGCAACGCCGCCCATGTCGCCGGCCATCACTGGGGCACGTTCAAGCTCACCGATGAGGGCATCGAAGAGCCCCTGCATGCGCTCCATGCCGCGCTGGACCGGCGCGGTCTGCCCCGCGACCGTTTCCGGCCGATGCGGCCCGGCGAGGTATTCGAGGTTCCGGCCGCCGCCACCTGAAAGGGCAGCATCGGAGAGGTGCGCCTGATCTTGCGCAGGCGCATGAGGAATTTCAGCAACTTAACCACATTCAGATTCACGTATCCGCATCTGTGCCGATAATGCACCTGCTTCCGCCGCCGGAGTGTTTCGCGAGACGTTCGCGGGCAGGCGGAGGCCGGTGCCCTGTCCTGATGCCGTAACGTGCGGTGAAGGGCAGGGAGGTGAAAGTCATGGTGGCGGACTTCGAACTCCGCTTCCTATCAAGCCTCCCCCGGGCTGCCAGGCCCGGTTCGGTTGAGCCGTGCAAGCGCAGGAGCGATCCTGCGCGCAGCGAGGCGAGATGATCACCTGTAGGGACCGGAAGTCCCGAAAGAACGCCGAAGGCCACGCACATGCGGAGCCACATTACTAACTATCTGAGAGGTTACGCATGTGCGTGGGCTCTCCTGAACAATCTTCCATCCGTGCCGGGTTTCCGGTGGCGGCTGCGATGCATGCGCACGCTCTGGTAATTATCCGGCAATTCCGCCATATACGGCGGGAAAGCGGGCACAGGCCCAATGGGATCGACGGCAATGGCAGATCAGGTCGAATTCGCGAAGATGAACGGTCTTGGGAACAAGATCCTGGTCGTCGACATGCGCGGCCGCGGCGACAGGGTCACGCCGGAGGCAGCCGTCGCGCTCAACGCCGACCCGGAAACCCGGTTCGACCAGATCATGGCGATCCACGATCCGAAGGCCCATGGCACGGATGCCTTCATCGACATCCTCAATTCCGACGGCTCGAAGGCGCAGGCCTGCGGCATCGGCAGGCGTTGCGTGGTGCAGGCGCTCAGCGTCGAGACCGGCCGCAAGGCCTTCACCTTCCAGACCGTCGCCGGCATCCTGAACGCCGAAGAACACGACGATGGCACGATCTCGGTCGACATGGGCAGGCCGGTCTTCGATTGGAGCCGCATCCCCCTCGCGGAAGAATTCTTCGACACCAGCCGCATCGAGCTGCAGATCGGCCCGATCGACGCGCCGGTGCTCCACTCGCCCTCGGTCATGTCCATGGGCAATCCGCATGCTGTCTTCTGGGTGGACAAGGACCCGATGACCTTCGATCTCGAGCGCTTCGGGCCACTACTCGAAAACCATCCGATGTTCCCGGAAAAGGCCAACATTACCCTCGCGCAGGTGACGTCGGATTCGTCGCTGCGCACCCGTACCTGGGAACGCGGGGCCGGCCTGACGCTCGCCTGCGGCTCGGCCGCCTGCGCCGCTGCCGTCTCCGCCGCCCGCACCGGCCGCACCGGCCGCACCGTCACCATCGACGTCGCGTCTAGCCCGACCCGCCAGCCGCTTGTCATCGACTGGCGCGCCGACGACCACGTGGTGATGACCGGCCCTGCCGAATGGGAATGGTCCGGCAGGCTGGATCCTCGGACGGGCGCCTTCACCCGCGACCTTGAGCCGGGGGCTCAGGGCAAGTGAGCGGCGTCGAGATCATCACCTTCGGCTGTCGGCTCAACACCTACGAATCGGAAGTGATGCGGGCCGAGGCCGAAAAGGCTGGGCTCAACAATGCCGTGCTGGTGAACACCTGCGCCGT
>JAEWKX010000302.1 GCA_023393575.1 Pseudomonadota bacterium | reverse complement strand
CACCACCAACGTCCGGCCCCGCCGCACCGCCTCATTCTCGACCGCCTGCATCAGCAGGCGCGACAACCCGCGACCGCGCGCCGTGCGATGCACGAGAAGCTTCATCAGGTCACCGCGATGCGGCTGGTTCGGTTTCGATGCAAGTCCAACCTGTACCGTTCCGAGAACGCTTCCTTCCATTTCGGCGAGCGCCAGGACGATGCCGCCCGCCTCGACCTGATCGGCGACATCCCGCCAGTAGTCCGAGGCCTCTTCCGCCCCGAACGGCAGCATGAAGCCCAGCGACGCACCGCCGTTGACGCAGTCGACAAGCACCTCGCAGAGGTCCGGAACAGCCGCGCGGGCGGCCTCGGCGCCGGCGATCCGGACGATCGGGCTCACGGATCGCGTCTCCTTCATGACCGGCCACCCGGGTTGTGGAATTCGAAGGCATCGCCGAATTCCATGAACAGCCCGTCACCGGGCAGGAGCCGGTATACCGCATCGCCGATAGTCATCCGCAACTCTCCCTCCAACGGCCGGACATGCTGCGTCATCGCCCGACTTCCGTTCACGGCGGGAACTCAACGCTTGCCCCCGGCGGGAACTCCACCTCGACAACATCGACGCGACTGCTCATGCCCGCAAGATCGATCTGCTACTTCCTGTCGGCCACCCTTATCGGGATCTCCTTCCCGCTTCGCCAAACCACGGGCTTCGGCCAAATTGCAGCGATGGATGCCCCACATCCCAACGACCCGACCGGGCGACAGGTTCGTCGAGGCATCAGCTCCCTACCTGGGCGATCCAGTCATTGAGATTGTAGTAATTGGCGACACGGGCGACCTTGCCGTCACGGATATCGAAGAAGGCACCGGCGGGCAGCCGGTATGTCTGGCCCTTCGCCTCCGGCAGGCCTTCGTCGGTCGCGAGATATTCGCCGTTAACGACGAACTCGGCGGCCGCGCGCGTGCCATCCTCGCTCGCCATGACCACCATGTCGGTCAGCCTTTCGCGGTAGCAGCGGTTCATATGCTCCATGAAGCGGGCGAATGCCTGCTTGCCCACCTGCCGCTCCCCCTGGTTCACGTCATGCACCACGTCATCCGTCAGCAGGGCCAGGAAGGCATTCATGTCCTGGACGTTGAAGGCGTCGTAATAGGCGCGAACGGTCTCGGTGGCGGTCATGCTGGTCCCCGGTTACGGCAAGGCTTGGATCGGATGGCTCACGACGATATAACGGCTTCGTAGCCGGTAGAACATAATCCATGACACTAGAAATAAAAACCTTTTCGGGCTCCGGCGCCGCAGTCCGCCTCGCCGATGTGGCGCGGCTCAGGATCGCCGTCTTCCGCGACTTCCCCTATCTCTACGACGGCGACCTCGCTTATGAGAAACACTACCTCGCCACCTATGCCCGCTCGCAAGGCTCCATCTTCGTCATGGCAATCGACCACGGCACCGTCGTTGGCGCCTCCACCGGAACGCCGATGGTGGCCGAGACCGAGGACGTGAAGGCGCCGTTCCTCGCTGCCGGCCACGATCTCGCGGATTACTTCTATTTCGGCGAGAGTGTTCTCCTGCCGGCCTATCGCGGCCGCGGCATCGGTGTCGCCTTCTTTGCCGAACGCGAAGCTCAGGCGCGGCGGCTTGGCCTCCGCTACACGACCTTCTGCGCCGTCGAGCGTCCCCTCGACCACCCGCGCCGCCCAGCCGGCTACGTGCCCCTCGACGCCTTCTGGCGGAAGCGCGGCTACCACCACCATCCGGAACTCTCCACCACCTTCACCTGGCGCGACCTCGACGAAGCGGCGGAGAGCCCGAAGCCCCTCTCTTTCTGGATCAAGGACCTTGCCGCATGATCAAGCTCGCTGCCTGCCAGTATGCCATCGAACTGATCGAGAACCGGGACGACTATGTCCGCCACCTCACCCGTCTGGTGGAGGAGGCCGCCGGCCAGGGCGCGGAGCTCCTGCTGATGCCCGAATATGCCGGCCTCGCGCTCGCCGGCCAGCTCGATCCCGCCACCCGTTCCGACCTGCACGGCTCGATCGCCGGCATCCAGCCGCTCATCCCGCAATGGCTGGATCTCTGCGAGACGCTTGCCCGCAGGCACCGGATCGTCTTCCAGCCCGGCTCCGCGCCGGTGCTTGACCATGACGGGCAGTACCGCAATCGCGCCTGGCTGTTCGGCCCCGACGGGCGCCTCGGCCACCAGGACAAGCAGATCATGACCCGCTTCGAGCGCGAGCAATGGGGGATCGCCGCCGGCATGGACGGTCTTCGCGCCTTCGAGACCCCCCTCGGCACGCTTGGCATCCTGATCTGCTACGACAACGAATTCCCCATGCTTGGCCGGAAGCTGGCGGATCTCGGGGTGGAACTGGTGCTTGCGCCGTCCTGCACCGATACGCTGGCCGGCAGCTACAGGGTGCGCATCGGCGCGCAGGCGCGGGCGCTCGAGAACCAGTATGCCGTCCTCGCCTCGCCCACCGCCGGCACCGCGCCGTGGTCACCGGCCATGGACGAGAACCGCGGCCGCGCCGCCCTCTACGTCCCCTCCGACTACGGCATGCCGCCGTCCGGAATCATCGCCGAAAGCCCGTCCGACACCGCCGGGAAGAGCTCCTGGCTCCTCGTCGAGATCGATCTTGCCGACGTCGCGCGGCTGAGGACGGAGGGACAGGTCGCGACCCGCCGCGACTGGCCGGAGCAATTCGCGCGCTGAAAGCGGCGCATTTGTCGCAAATGCCGGTGACTACCGGCTATGCGCCGCCTTTGACCGCTGCTATATGCGCGGACCATGAGCACCGACCGCACGCCCCTGAGCCATATCCGCAACTTCTCCATCGTCGCCCATATCGACCACGGCAAGTCCACCCTTGCCGACCGGCTGATCCAGACGACCGGCGGCCTCGCCGAGCGCGAGATGTCGGAGCAGGTCCTCGATTCGATGGACATCGAGCGCGAGCGCGGCATCACCATCAAGGCGCAGACCGTGCGCCTCCATTACAGGGCGAAGGACGGCGAGACCTATGTCCTGAACCTCATCGACACCCCCGGCCATGTCGACTTCGCCTACGAAGTCTCGCGTTCGCTGTCGGCCTGCGAAGGCTCGCTGCTGGTCGTCGACGCCTCCCAGGGCGTGGAAGCCCAGACGCTCGCCAATGTCTACCAGGCGATCGACAACGACCACGAGCTCGTCACCGTGCTCAACAAGATCGACCTGCCGGCGGCCGAGCCGGAGCGCATCAAGGAGCAGATCGAGGAGGTGATCGGCATCGACGCCTCCGACGCCGTGATGATCTCCGCCAAGACCGGGCTCGGCATTCCCGACGTGCTGGAAGCGATCGTCCACAAGCTGCCGGCGCCGAAGAGCGAGGGCGGCGAGAAGGCACCGCTCAAGGCGTTGCTGGTCGACAGCTGGTACGACACCTATCTCGGCGTCATGGTTCTCGTGCGCGTCATCGACGGCGTGCTCACCAAGGGCCAGCAGATCCGCATGATGGGCACCGGCGCCCGCTACGGCGTGGAGCGCGTCGGCGTGCTGACCCCGAAGATGCTGCAGGTGGACAGTCTCGGCCCCGGCGAGATCGGCGTCATCACCGCCTCGATCAAGGAAGTGGCCGATACCCGCGTCGGCGACACGATCACCGACGAC
>JAEWKX010000236.1 GCA_023393575.1 Pseudomonadota bacterium | reverse complement strand
GTCATGTGGTTTGCAATGATCAGATCTACTGCTGCATCGAATATGACTTCCTCGAAGGCATCGATCGATGGAGCTTCGATATGCAGCCCGTCAATATCGCTTTCCGAGTAGAAGACTTTGGCATTCTCGTCCCAATGTGCTTTGATGAAGAATGTGCGTTTCATATCTCGGTCCGGGAGACGTCATGTGCTCGCAACTAAGGATATAGGGAAAGACCTTCGCCACACAACATCGAACTTTCCCGTCCAAACCTTTGGGCATCGGCTGTCACTTACCAAGCGATTCCCACTCTTCCTTTCCTCCTTCAAAACCCGTAAGACGCCGATCATGAGAACGTACCGGCCGGCCTCCATCATGCGAATTATCGGCCCGGCCTTCCGCGCTGCCTGAGACGGGCGTCGGGAAGGTCCGGGTTTCCGGCGCTTCTGCACGCGCCTCCGCCTCCTCATTCAATTCCGATGCGCCCGCGGGCGCCGAAACGATTGCCCGACCCATGACCGATACCGCTGAAAAGCTCGACTACTCGAAGACCCTGTACCTGCCCGAAACCGATTTCCCGATGCGTGCCGGCCTGCCGCAAAAGGAGCCGGAACTCGTCAGGCGCTGGCAGGAGATGGACCTCTACAGGAAGCTCCGCGCGTCGGCCGCTGGCCGCGAGAAGTTCGTGCTGCACGACGGCCCGCCCTACGCCAACGGCAACATCCATATCGGCCATGCGCTGAACAAGATCCTCAAGGACGTCATCACCCGCTCGTTCCAGATGCGCGGCTATGATTCCAACTACGTCCCCGGCTGGGACTGCCACGGCCTGCCGATCGAGTGGAAGATCGAGGAGAAGTATCGCGAGAAGGGCAGGAACAAGGACGAGGTGCCGGTCAACGAGTTCCGCCAGGAATGCCGCGAATTCGCCGCGCACTGGATCAAGGTGCAGTCGGAGGAGTTCAAGCGCCTGGGCATCGAGGGCGATTTCGACAATCCCTATACGACGATGAACTTCCATGCGGAGGCGAGGATCGCCGGCGAACTCCTGAAGATCGCCATGAGCGGCCAGCTCTACCGCGGCTCCAAGCCCGTCATGTGGTCGGTGGTCGAGCGAACGGCGCTGGCCGAGGCGGAGGTCGAGTATGCCGATGTCGAGAGCGACACGATCTGGGTGAAGTTCCCGGTGGTGCGGTTCAGCGATCCGGGCACGGCGCTTGAGGCCGGTGCTGCGCATCGCCACGCAGTCATCGAGGAGAATGCGGACGATGGCATCCTCGGCGACCTTCAGGGGGCTTTCGTGGTCATCTGGACGACCACACCCTGGACGATTCCGGGTAACCGCGCGATCGCCTACTCTCCCAAGGTTGCCTACGGACTGTATGAAGTCACGGCTGCCGAGAACGACTTCGGCCCTCGTCCGGGTGAGAAGCTGATATTCGCCGACAAACTGGCCGAGGAATCCTTCGCAAAGGCGAAGCTGCAATACAGGAAGCTTCGCGGCATCACAGCGGAAGAACTCACGTCGCTCGTGTGCGGGCACCCGCTGCGCCAGTTCGGTGGCGGTTATGAATTCCCCGTGCCGCTGCTCGCCGGGGATCACGTCACCGACGATGCCGGTACCGGCTTCGTACACACGGCACCCAGCCACGGCCGCGAGGACTTCGACGCCTGGACGGACAATGTCCGCGAGCTCGAAGCGCGCGGCATCGACACGAAGATCCCGTTCCCCGTCGACGACGCGGGCTTCTACACGGCTGACGCTCCCGGCTTCGGACCCGACCGCGAGGGCGGTGCCGCCCGCGTCATGGACGACAACGGCAAGAAGGGCGATGCCAACAAGGCCGTCATCGAGGCGCTGATCGCGGCAAACTGCCTGTTTGCCCGCGGCCGGCTCAAGCATTCCTATCCGCATTCCTGGCGGTCCAAGAAGCCGGTGATCTTCCGCAACACGCCGCAATGGTTCGTCTACATGGACAAGCACCTTGCCGACGGCACGACGCTGCGCACCCGCGCGCTGAAAGCCATCGACGATACGCGCTTCGTGCCTGCTGCCGGCCAGAACCGCCTGCGCGCCATGATCGAGCAGCGCCCGGACTGGGTTCTCTCCCGCCAGCGCGCCTGGGGTGTTCCGATCTGTGTCTTCGTCGACGAGAAGGGCGAGATCCTCCAGGACGAAGCGGTCAATACGCGCATCATGGAGGCTTTCGAACAGGAAGGCGCGGATGCCTGGTTCGCCGAAGGTGCGCGGGAACGCTTCCTCGGTTCGCGCGCCGGCGAGGGCTGGCTGCAGATTCGCGACATCCTCGACGTCTGGTTTGATAGCGGTTCGACCCACACCTTCACGCTGGAAGACCGCCCGGACCTGAAATGGCCGGCTGACGTCTATCTGGAAGGCTCCGACCAGCATCGCGGCTGGTTCCACTCGTCGCTTCTGGAATCGGCTGCCACCCGCGGCCGGGCGCCCTATGACGCCGTCATCACCCATGGCTTCACCATGGATGAGAAGGGCCAGAAGATGTCGAAGTCGCTCGGCAACGTCGTGTCGCCGCAGGACGTGATGAAGGATGCCGGCGCCGATATCCTGCGCCTCTGGGTGATGACGACCGACTACTGGGAAGACCAGCGCCTCGGCAAAACGATCATCCAGACGAATGTCGACGCCTACCGCAAGCTGCGCAACACCATCCGCTGGATGCTCGGCACGCTCGCCCATGACGAGGGCGAGGAGGTCGCCTATGCCGATCTGCCCGAACTCGAAAAGCTGATGCTGCACCGTCTTGCGGAACTCGATACCCTGGTGCGGGACGGCTACGACGCGTTCGACTTCAAGAAGATCGCCCGCGCCCTGATCGACTTTGCCAATATCGAGCTGTCGGCCTTCTATTTCGACATCCGCAAGGATGCGCTTTACTGCGATGCACCGTCGTCGCTGCGCCGCCGCTCGGCTCTTGCCGTTATCCG
The DNA here is from genome assembly GCA_023393575.1 of Pseudomonadota bacterium. Taxonomy (GTDB): domain Bacteria; phylum Pseudomonadota; class Alphaproteobacteria; order Rhizobiales; family Rhizobiaceae; genus Neorhizobium. The sequence goes on along the minus strand of JAEWKX010000236.1, from coordinate 167 downwards.
CAGGATCTTCGATTGCATGGTCACCTGGCTTGCGCCGATGCTGCCCTTCACGACGGAAGAGGCGTGGCTGTCGCGCAACCCGGATGCAGTGTCGGTCCACCTCGAACAGTTCCCGGTAGTCGCCGCCGAATGGAAGAACGAAGCGCTGGCCGAGAAATGGGCGACGG
>JAEWKX010000281.1 GCA_023393575.1 Pseudomonadota bacterium | reverse complement strand
AAGGGCGCCATGCTGATCGGCAACGGTCCGGACGCGATGAGGCGGGTTTCCATGGTCGGCAACGATACCAGGCTCGATACCGGCATCGGCAACTGCGGCAAGGCGGGGCAATGGGTACCGGTCGGCGTCGGCCAGCCGCATCTCAGAATGGACCAGGTAACGGTCGGCGGCACGCGGACCTGATCGGGTGGCCGCGACCGCGCTTGTTCCGGAACTTGCCGTCACGGACTGGCGCGCAAGCCGCGGCTTCTATTGCGATCTCATCGGCTTTTCCGTCCGGTACGAGCGACCGGAGGAGGGATTTTGCTACCTCGTCCTTGGCGATGCACATCTGATGATCGACCAGGTCGGTCTCGGACGTGATCTCGTCCCGGAAGAGGCCGTTCTCGAACAGCCGTTCGGACGCGGGCTCAATCTCCAGATCAGGGTGCCGGAGGTGCATGCCATGCTCCTGCGGCTTGCGGAAGCGAAGACAATCCTCCACCTGCCCCTCGAGGAACGATGGTACCGCCGCAACCAGCATGAGGTTGGACATCGCCAGTTCGTCGTCGCGGATCCGGACGGGTATCTGCTGCGCTTCGTTGAAGACCTCGGCGAACGGCCGCTGCCGTAGAAGGCCTTCTGCAGCTTCCCCCACACGGCTTCAGTAACGATTAAGACAATTCCGTCTAACCTTCCCATAGGGGTAACGGGATGGGCATCCAATCCATGAGGGGTCGATTGAGGGCGCTGCTGCAGCGCCGGGGCAAGCGATCGGCGATCGCCGGCGCGCTGGAAGTGGCCGGAATGCTGTCGCGGACACGGCTGATGGGTGGGGCAAGAGGCCGGGGCGCAATCTTCACCCTCCACCACGTCAGGCCGGCGGATACTCCCTCCTTCGCCGCCAACAAGCACCTGGAAGTCACGCCCGAATTCCTCGACAGGGCCATCCGGAGGCTACGGGACGACGGCTACGACTTCATTCCGATCGAAGACATCCCTGCCCGTCTGACGTCCCCCCGTTCCAAGCCCTTCGCCGTCTTCACGCTGGACGACGGCTACCGCGACAACGTCGAGTACGCTCTTCCCGTCTTCGAACGGCATGGGGTTCCCTGCACCATATTCATCACCCGCGGCTTTGCCGAACGCACCCATTCCCTGTGGTGGGAAACGCTGGGAAGCCTCCTCGTCCGGCTGAACGCGATGCGGTTCGACTTCGGCAGCGGCGAGGAAAGCCTCGACCTGTCGACCGAGGCGCGGAAGCTGCGGGCTTTCGATCGCTTTGCAACACTCGTCGCAACCGAGGACGAAGACGCGGCGGTCGCGCGGATCGACGCGCTTTCGCGCGACCATGACGTCGACCCGTTGAAACTGACGGCCGATCTCGTCATGGATGCCGACGAGTTGCGCCGGATCGCATCGCATCCGCTTGTATCGCTGGGCGCCCACACGCTCACTCATCGCGCCGTCGCCCGGCTCCCGGCGGACGAGGCACGGCGCGAGATGCGGCAGTCGGCCGACTGGCTGGAGACGCTGACGGGCGATCGCCCTCGTGCCCTGGCCTATCCCTACGGTTTTCCCGCCGCCGTATCTCAACGGGACATGGAGATTGCCCGCGAACTCGGCTTCGCGGTCGCAGGCACTACCCAGCCGGGAACGATCGACGAGACCTGGGCCGACCGGCTGACCGGGCTGCCGAGGATTTCACTCAACGGCCACTTCCAGCGCGCACGCTACGTTTCCGCGCTGGCTTCGGGAATTCCGTTCGCTTTCGCCGGATAGCAGCTCCGGTCAGGGATACATCCTGACCTTTTCCCAAGCGCCCCCGGGAGACGAACGCCGGAACTCGATCCGGTCGTGCAGGCGGAACGGCCGGTCGTGCCAGAACTCGATCGACAGCGGCTTTATGCGAAAGCCGGACCAGTGGCCGGGGCGCGGGATCTCGGCGATCGCGTAGCGCGCCGTGAACTCCGCCACCGCCTTTTCCAGCGCAAAACGTCCCTCGAGCGGCCGCGACTGTTTCGAGGCCCAGGCGCCGATGCGGCTGCCGCGGGGGCGGGTGGCGTAATAGGCGTCGGCCTCCGCATCCGTCACCACCTCGACCTCGCCCCGCAGCCGGACCTGGCGGCGCAGCGATTTCCAGTGGAAACACATGGCCGCCTTCTTCTGGCCGAGGATTTCCCTCCCCTTCTGGCTTTCGAAATTCGTGTAGAAGACGAAGCCCTGCGGGTCGAAGCCCTTGAGCAGGACCATACGGACGTTGGGCATCCCGTGCTCGTCCACCGTCGCCAGCGCCACGGCTGTCGGGTCGTTGACCTCGGAAGCTTCCGCATCCTTCAGCCACGCCGCGAAAAGCGCGAAGGGTTCGCTTTCTTCCGTGAAGTCACCGCTTGTTAACTGGCTTTCCGACATATTGACTAAAATACTCCCGACTGGTGAATTTGCCCGTGACTCACGCCCGGACAGGACGCAAGGTGGTACTGATAGCAAAGTCGCTCATTCCCTCAAAGTGGGCCGCAAGAAGCACCGCACGAACGCTCGCTCTCGTTGTCGCCGGTGTCTGCACCGCCTCCTGTACCAGCAGCCTCGATTTTCTCGGCAGCGCTGCCAAGGTGGATCGCTCCATCTCGACCGGCACGGTGGCGCGTAACGGCTCCCAGACCACGCTTTCCGACGAAGCAACCGTCCGCAACGCGGTCACGTCCGCAGACCTTTCGCAACTGGGGAATGGGCCGCTGCCCTGGGCCAACGCCGCGACAGGCAGTGCCGGCGTGGTCTCCACTATCCGGGAAGCACGCGAAACCGGACGCGTCTGCCGCGATTTCACCACCACCCGCCATTCGTACGAGGGCATCGCCATGTTCTCCGGCCAGGCCTGCCTTACCGGCCAGGGCGACTGGTTGCTGACGGCTTTCGATCGTCAGTAGAATTTTAACCGTATCCGGCAGGCCCCGGCCTGCGTAACCACTGATTCAGGATTCTCCTGCTAGCGTTCGATTCTGAACGTGGAACCGGCCAAGGAACCGGCGGAGTCCGCGGGCGTTGTTGCGGGTATCGGCGGATCTCGGCACGGACCGGTCCCGCCACCTATTGGAGCCGGTGGTCATTCATGCGCGATCCTTACTCTGTCCTTGGTGTACAGCGGAATGCCGGCGCCGACGAGATCAAGGCCGCGTGGCGTTCGAAGGCGAAATCCATCCATCCCGACCACAACCAGGACGATCCGTCGGCGTCGAACCGCTTCGCCGAGGTCGGCCGTGCCTACGAGGTGCTGAAGGATCCGGAACGACGCAAGCGTTACGACCGTGCCGTCGAAGCCCATCAGACCATTCTACAGCAACGCCACGCGGCCCGCGAAGCTGCGGAACGCGCCAAGGCGGCGAAGGCCAATGCCGACATGGTGATGGAGGAACTGGCGAGAGCGAACGCCCAGCGCGCTCAGGCTCAGGCAAGCGCGCAGGCGGGCGCGCAGGCGGGCGCGGCGCCCGAACCGGCAGAAGACATGGTCGAACGGATTTTCGGCTCGACGTCCGACAAGGGCGCGAAACAGACCGGGGCGTCCGGCCCCCAGGCACAGGCAACATCAGCAAGTGCCGCTGCCGCCAACTCAGGCGCCTGCGAAGAACCGCCGGCGCAAGACGGCGCGACGACCGGCACCGGCCCGCAGGAAACCAAGCCACTCCCGGCACAGGCAGTGGACCTGATCGCATCGCTGGTCCGTCGTTTCCGCGGCGCGGGTCCTGCTCCGGAAAAGGCGCCGGATCACGCCGTCGAGGCGCATGTCTCGCTGGAAGAGGTGTTGAAGCAGGGTTGGGTGACGGTCAAGCTGCCGGAGGACCGGGACGTGCGCTTCGTGCTCGAAGCCGGCATGACCGCAGGCCATGTCGTCCGTCTCAAGGGACAGGGCCTCAAGGTTCCCGGCATGCTGCGCGGAGACCTCCTGGTCACGCTGCGCGTCAGCTCCGATCGCAGATTCGGCATCGACGGCTACGATATCCATACAATCCTGCCGATCTCGCTCGAAGACGCGGTGTTGGGCAAGGAGACGGAGATCGAGACGCCCGAAGGCCTGAAGCCGATCTCCGTACCGCCATGGTCGGGATCGGACAGAGCGATCGAACTCGAAGACCTCGGGCTTTTCGACGAAGAGGGCAAGCGCGGAAAGCTGATCGTGGAACTGCGCGTGATGCTCTGGGAAAAGCCGGACGCCAAGGTCACCGACCTGATGCGCCACATGCGCGAAGGCCTTTACATCTGACATCCCCGCAGCGGCGATCCGGCCGCGCACTCTTTGTTACGGCAGGCTACACGAGATGATCCGGGCCAACTTGAACGGTTGAGCCGCCTATGCCATAGGCAACCCTTCATTCCGGCAGCTAGACTTTCGTCTCAGGGGACACAGCATGGTTCAGGCTACAGGCCTCATGGCAGGCAAGCGCGGCGTCATCATGGGCGTCGCGAACAACCGCTCGATCGCTTGGGGCATTGCCAAGGCCATCCATGCACAAGGTGCCGAAATCGCCTTCACCTACCAGGGAGAGGCGCTGCGAAAGCGCGTCGAACCCCTCGCGGCCGAGATCGGCGCGGTGGTTGCCGGCGACTGCGACGTCAGCGACGAGGCGAGCATCGATGCCGCCTTCGCCGAGATCGAGAAACTGTGGGGCAAGATCGACTTCCTCGTGCACGCCATCGGCTTTTCCGACAAGGACGAACTGACTGGGCGCTATGTCGACACGACCGCCGACAACTTCGACAAGACCATGCGGATCTCCGTCTACTCCCTCACTTCAGTGGCCCGGCGGGCTGAGAAGCTGATGACGGACGGCGGCTCCATCCTGACGCTGACCTATTACGGCGCCGAGAAGGTCATGCCG
>JAEWKX010000279.1 GCA_023393575.1 Pseudomonadota bacterium | reverse complement strand
TTCTTCAGGTTCCATTCGCTCTGGCCATGGCGAACGAGGACGAGGGTGCCACTCATGAAGTCATTTCCTCCGGATGTCGGTGTTTCAGTCCCAGAACGTCGAGCATGTCGTAGTGGCCGGGTTTCCGGTCGCGGCCCCAGAGCGCGGCTGCGACTGCGCCGCGCGCGAAGATGGAGCGGTCGCGGGCGCTATGGGATAGCGTCACCAGCTCACCCTCACCGGCGAACAGCACGGAATGGTCCCCTACGACGGAGCCGCCTCGAAGCGTCGCAAAGCCGATCGTGCCGGCCTCCCGTGCGCCGGTATGGCCGTCGCGCACCTTGACGGCATTGGCAAGCAGTTGGATCCCGCGTCCGGTAGCAGCGGCCTCGCCGAGAAGCAGCGCGGTCCCCGAAGGGGCATCGACCTTGTGTTTGTGGTGCATCTCGAGAACCTCGATATCCCACTGCGCCGCCGGAAGCGCACGGGCTGCCTGCTCCGCCAGGACGCCCAGGAGGTTGACGCCGAGGCTCATATTGCCGGACTTGATGATGCGCGCGTGCCGCGCCGCCGCCTGGATTTTCGCGTCGTCTTCGGTCGAGCAACCGGTTGTGCCGATCACGTGGACGATCCGCGCCTGCGCCGCAAGGCCCGCGAAATCGACGCTGGAAGCCGGACTGGTGAAGTCCAGCACACCTTCGGCATCCAGAAACGCCTGCAGCGGATCGGCCGTTATCGGCACGCCCGCCGTACCTGCACCGGCGACCTCGCCCGCATCTTTGCCGAGAAAGCGCGAGCCTTCCCGCTCTATCGCTGCATGAAGCACGGTGCCTTCTGTTTCGGCGATGATCCGGATCAGCGTCTGGCCCATGCGGCCGGCCGCTCCTACGACGACGAGTTTCATCGGTCTGTCATTCATGCGGTATGAGGGGCTCCGTCCCTGATAGGCTGGCGTCGGGAGACTGAAGATTGTTGAGGCGAGCGTAGAGCCCGTCCTTGCGCTGCGCAAGTTCCTCGTGGGTCCCTTCCTCGACGACACGGCCTTCGTGCATGACGACGATCTTGTCGGCATTGACGACGGTGGAGAGCCTGTGGGCGATGACGATCACGGTGCGACCGCTCATGGCCGTCTCCAGTGCCTTCTGCACGGCGGCTTCCGACTCGTTGTCGAGGGCCGAGGTTGCCTCGTCGAGAAGCAGGATCGGCGCGTTGCGTACCAGCGCACGGGCGATCGAAAGGCGCTGGCGCTGCCCGCCCGACAGCGTCACGCCGTTCTCTCCGACCGGCGTTTCGTAGCCGAAGGGTTGCGCCACGATGAAGTCATGCGCATGGGCGAGCCTCGCGGCTTCCTCCACCTCGGCGTCCGTCGCCTCCGGCCGCCCGTAGCGGATGTTGTCGCGAATGGTGCCCTCGAAGAGGTAGGGCTGCTGCGAGACATAGGCCAGGTGCCGGCGGAGCGATGCCTTTGTGATGTCTTTGATATCCTGTCCGTCGATGAGGATCGATCCTTCCGACGGGTCATAGAAGCGCGGGATGAGCGAGATGATCGTCGATTTTCCGGCGCCGGACGGACCGACCAGTGCCGTCGTCCTGCCTCCTTCCGCCACGAAGTCGACGCCTCGCAGCACGGCGTTCCCGGCGGCATAGGCGAACGATACCCCGCGCAACTCGACCGTGGCGGAACTCACCACCAGATCCCTGGCACCCGCCTTGTCGCGCTGCGTAGGCGGGGTGTCGAGAAGCGCGTAGATCATCCGGGCGTTGACGACCGCCCGCTCCATATGGACCTGCAGCTTGGCCAGCCGGCGTGCCGGATCGTAAGCCATCAGCAGCGCCGTCACGAAGGCGAAGAAGGCGCCGGGCGGCACGCCGTCGTAGATCGAGCGGAAGGCGGCATAGGCAAGGACGCTGGAAATTGCGAAACCCGCGAAGGTTTCGGTCAGCGGCGCGGTCCGCTCGGTCAGGCGGGCGATGCGGTTTGCGCGGTTCTCGGCCTGGCTGATCAGGCTTTCGACCTTGTGCCCGAGCTCCTTTTCCATGGTGAACGCCTTGACGATGGCAATCCCCTGGATGGTCTCCTGCATGGCCCCCTGTACATGGCTGTTCAGCATCACCGATTCACGCGTTGCGCTGCGTAGCCGCCGCGACACGTAGCGTAGCGCCAGGACGAGCGGTGGGGCCACGACGAAGACGATCAGCGAGAGGACAGGGTCCTTGCTCACCATGACGCCGATCAGCGCGATGAGCGTGAGAAAGTCACGGGCGGTCGAAGTCACCGTGAGGTTCAGGACGTCACGGATGCCGTTGACGTTCTGGCTGATCTGGGCTGCCAGGTGGGCGGAGCGGGCTTCGCTGAAGAAGCCGACCGAAAGCGACATCAGGTGGCTGTAGAGGCGGCGCTGGTAGCGGGCCACGATGTTGTTGCCGATCTTCGACAGCGTCACCGACTGTCCGTAGGTCGCCAGCCCGCGCAGCACGAAAGCGATGAAGATCGCTCCGCAGATCAGCCATACGATATCGGCGCGCTGGTTCGCGAAAGCCTCGTTGACCACCGATTCCATGATCCAGGCGGTGAAGGCGGTGGTTGCCGCCACCACGACGAGGCAGAAAATCGCGAAGGCATACCCTTTCAGGTGGTCGCGGCCATTTTCGGCGATCACGCGCTTCAGGACGCTGGTGACCGTTTCTGAGTCGAGGTGTCGCTTCTTGTCCTTAGCTGAGCCCAATAAGTATGATCCCGTTTCCAGACGGCGCTCGGGTGGGTCGCCACGTTCGGCGGGTCTATAGCGACCGAAGCGGTGCTTGGCTAGTGCGTCGGCACCTCGCCTTTCGGCGGAATCAGCGCTGCCAGCGGCGCCCCTGGGTGGAGATGCCGTAGGCTCCCGGCGTGCGGGCGTAGCTTCCGAGACCGGCAAGGGCTGCAAGCGGATGGGTAACCACGAATGTCGGGATGTGTCGCATCAGTTCGGAATGCGGGGCCTTGTCCTCGAAGGCGGCCCGGAACTCCGGAGCCTTGAGGGCGGGAATGATCCTCTGCGAGATGCCGCCGGCCAGGTAGACGCCGCCCTTCGCCATGAACACGAGCGCCATGTCTCCCGCGAGTCGTCCGAGATAGGCGGCAAACAGCGAGACAGTCTCCATGGCCTGGGCATTATCCCCCGCCTGCCAGGCGGCGGTGACCTCCGAAGGAAGGTTCAGTGAAGGGAGCACGCCGTCAGCCGCACAGGCGGCCCGGTAGATGTTGACCATGCCCCGTCCGCAGAGAAGCTGCTCGGCCGATATCCGTCCTTCGATCGGCTCCAGATGCGGGTATATCTCGAAGTCGCGCCTGCTGCGCGGGCCGATGTCCACATGGCCTCCCTCGCCCGGTACCGGAAACCAGGTGTCGCGGGCATGAACGAGGCCTGCGACGCCGAGGCCGGTACCCGGACCGAGGACGACGCGGGATCCGACCGGTGCTTCCGCGGACGGTCCGATCGTCTCGCGGTAGTCCTCCGTGAGGCAGGCGACCGCCAGGGCCTGCGCCTCGAAATCGTTGAGGACGAGAATGTCCTCGAAACCGAGCTCGGAGATCAAGGCATTCGGACGGACGATCCAGTCGCAGTTCGTCAGATCGATTTCGTCGCCTTCGATCGGCCCGGCGACGGCGAGAATCGCCGAGCGCGGACGCACGGACGCCTTCTCTAGGACGTCTTTCCGGATCGCCTCGTCGATGGTCGGGAAGTCGGCCGTCATGATGTTGGGGAAACGGATCGGCTCCGCCTCTTCGTCCACGAGGATCGAAAAGCGCGCATTTGTGCCGCCGATGTCGCCGAGCAGGACGGGGAAGGGCAAGCGTTCATTCTCTGTCGCGTGATGCATCGGTTCCCGATCCGCTATTGGAAGTCGATCAGTTTTTCGGCGGTCGCGCGATTGAGCGCCATCGGAATGTCGTAGACGGTCGCCAGGCGCGTCAATGCCTTGACGTCGACGTCGTGCGGCATGGATGTCAGCGGATCGATGAAGAAAAGCAGCATATCGACATCGCCGGTCGCGATCATGGCGCCGATCTGCTGATCCCCGCCCAGCGGCCCGCTCCTGAGGCGCGTGACGTGCAGGTCCGGGCACGCCTCCTGCACCTTTCCGCCGGTCGTGCCGGTCGCGACGATCCTGAACTGCGACAAGGCCGTCTGGTGTTGCCGGGCGAAGGCAGCCATGTCGTCTTTCTTCTGATCATGAGCGATCAGCGCGATGCAGGGGAGCGTCAAGGCCGTCCTCGCCGTTGTTTAAATCGATTTGTACGGCTTCTACAGGGAGTTGAGCTCCTTGAAAAGCCTGCTCACGGAAAGGGTCGGGGCAGGGGTACCGGCCCGAGATCGGGAAGTATCGTGGCGCTTTCGATGATGGATTCGATATTCTGCGTCGGAGCATCGGGGGAGGGGGCAGAATAGGCAGCCGTGCCGGTGCCGAAGATGGCCTCCTCCATGGGCCGGGCGGGTGCTGCGAGCACGGCAGCGCAGGTCCCCGGCAGATCCGACAGCATGACCTGCCGTGGCTTGACGGGCTTTGCGTTCGGATCCTTCTTCGGCTTCGCCCAGGGCTCGGCGGTGAACCACCAGGCAAGCGACTTGTCGCAGCCGTCGCCCTTCGCCACCGGTGCCTGCGGCTTGCAGCCGGAAGCGCCGGGCGGGCAATGGATGCGGATATGGAAATGCTCGTCGTGACCGTAGATCGGGCGGACCTTCCCGAGGAGCGACCGGTCGCCGCGCCAGGTGTCGCAGAGCTTCTTCTTGATCGCCGGGTTGACGAAGACACGCTCCACTTCCGGATAGCTCGCCGCCTGCATCACCACCCGGGCATGGGTCTGCGTCCACCGCCGCGCATCGACGGTCAGGAACTTGCGCTTGTCCAGCATGGAGGTGAAGGGCAGGTCCTCCCGTTCCTGGGGCGACAGCGGCTGTGCTGGCTTCGGCGTGAACCAGATGTCCGCATCCAGCCCGATCTGATGCGAGGCGTGGCCGAACAGCATCGGCCCCCCGCGCGGCTGCGAGACGTCGCCGATCAGGATGCCCGTGCCCCAGCCGAGGCTTGCTGCATCCCTCGAAAATCGCTCCAGAAGCGCGATCATCTGAGGATGTCCCCAGCGACGGTTGCGGGACAGGCGCATCGCCTGCCAGGTCGGGCCGTCGGTCGGAATGGCAACCGCGCCTGCCATGCATCCCTTGGCATAGGAGCCGAAGGGAGCAGACTCCGCCCTGCTCGGCAGCTTCGCACCGCCGAACAATTCCTTTGCCGGTCGGGTCTCAGCCTTTCCCTGACCAGCAAAGGCAGCCAGGCAAAGGCCGGCTGCGAGCAGCCGCTTCAAGATGCATGATATCCGCATGCCGGTAGATCGTCTCCGCAAATCACTTTTCGGTGGAATCTAGCGTGGATCGTGATTTTGGTGAAATGGAGATCGGCCATCCGGCCGTCCTTCCGTGATAAAACGCTTGTGAGGCCGACAGCCTGTTTTTTGCCGGACTTTGCCCTATGCTTCGGCGCAAGAACAACAAAGGGGTTTCGCATGTTGGCTCGCCGTCTGGCTGTTTTCCTGTTGTCGCTGTCGCTTGCCGCACCGGCTCTTGCGCAGGAGGCGCAACAGGAATGGCGGCATGGTATCGCGACGGTCGGGGAGATGAAATATCCGGAAGGCTTCCCCCGCTTCGACTATGTCAATCCGCAGGCACCCAAGGGCGGACAGTTGCGGCTCGCGGTCGAAGGCAGCTTCGACACGCTGAACCCGCTGCTCGCCCGGGGAGAGGCGGCCTCCGGGCTGTCGCATGTGTTCGAGCCGCTGATGGTAGCCTCCGAGGATGAACTGTCCTCCATGTACGGCCTTCTGGCGGAATCGCTGCGATACCCCGAGGACTACTCGTCCGTCACCTTCCGCCTGCGCCAGGAGGCGCAATGGGCCGACGGCAATCCCGTCACGCCCGAGGACGTGATCTTCAGCTTCGAGAACGCCAAGAACAGCGTTCCGCAGATGGAGTTCTACTACCGGCATGTGGTGAAGGCGGAGAAGACCGGCGAACGGGAGATCACCTTCACCTTCGACGAACCCAACAATCGGGAACTGCCGCAGATCGTCGGCCAGCTGACCATCGTGCCCAAGCACTGGTGGGAGGGCCAGGCGCCGGATGGCCGGTCCCGCGATATTGCCCAGACGACGCTTGAGCCGCCGCTCGGCTCGGGTCCCTACAAGGTCGCATCAGTGAAGCCCGGTTCGGCGATCACCTATGAGTTGCGCGACGACTACTGGGGCAAGGATCTCAACGTCAGTATCGGCCAGAACAACTTCGGTCGTATCGAGTATCGCTATTATGCTGACCGCGACGTGATGTTCGAGTCCTTCCGCTCCGGCAACGAGGACTATTGGTTCGAAAACATGGCCCGCCGCTGGGCCACGGCCTATGATTTTCCCGCTGTCAGGGACGGACGGATAAAGCGCGAGGAACGCGAGAACGACATGCGCAAGCTCGGCGTCATGGTCGGTTTCGTATTCAATACGCGTCGTGAGCAGTTCGCCGATCTGAGAGTGCGCGAAGCGTTGAATTATGCCTTCGACTTCGAGGAGCTGCGCCGGACGATCTTCTACGATTCCTATGACCGCGTGGACAGTTTTTTCTTCCGCACCGAGCTTGCCTCGTCGGGCCTTCCGGAGGGAAGGGAGCTGGAGATCCTCAATGAGATGAAGGATCTGGTCCCTGCACGAGTATTTACGCAACCCTATGAGAATCCGGTCAACGGCGATCCGCAGAAGCTCCGCGAGAATCTGAGAACGGCCGTGGGAATGTTGAAGGAGGCGGGTTACGAACTGAAGGGCAGCCGGATGGTCAATACCAGGACAGGGAAGCCGCTGTCCTTCGAGCTCATGCTGGGGGGACCGACCATCGAGCCTGTCGCGCTGGCATTCTCCCGGAACCTCAAGATGATCGGCGTGGAGGCCACCGTTCGCAGCGTGGAACAGTCGCAGTTTACCAACCGCTGGCGCTCGCGCGACTTCGACGTGATGTACAATGCCTGGGGCCAGAGCATCAATCCGGGCAACGAGCAGGCGGAATACTGGGGATCCGAGGCCGCAAGGCGGGAGGGTTCGCAGAACTACAGCGGGATCGCAGATCCCGGCGTGGATGCGCTCATCCGGAAGGTCATCTTCGCGACGGATCGTGACGAGCAGGTTGCGGCGGTGAAAGCCCTCGACCGGGTCCTGCTCGCGCATCACATCGTGGTGCCGAGCTACAGCTCGAAGACATTGCGCTTCGCCTACTGGAACACCATTGCCCATGGGGACAACCTGCCGGAATACTCCAGTGGCTTCCCGTCGCTCTGGTGGTCCACGAAAGCCGCGAACTAGCCTCCCATGCGCCACCTGTGGCATCAGTATGATGCAATGCGAATCAAGTGGACGCACCTTGGGTGTCTGGAAGGAAGAGGATTGACGCAGCCAGTGCTGACCGCCCGTGATCGGGCGATAGACGGAGCCGGGATCTGATGGGCGCCTACATCCTCAGACGCCTGCTGCTGATGATCCCGACCATGGTCGGCATCATGGGCATCTCCTTCCTCGTCGTCCAGTTCGCGCCGGGCGGTCCGGTCGAGCAGGTCATCGCCCAGCTCACGGGCCAGGGCGACAGCGCCTCCGATCGCCTGTCGGGCGGAGGCGACCTGCTGGGCTCGCAAGGAGGCTTCGAGGACAACTCCCGCTATCGCGGCGCGCAAGGCCTCGATCCGGAGTTCATCGCGAAGCTCGAGCAGCAGTTCGGCTTCGACAAGCCGCCGCTGACGCGCTTCCTCGACATGATGTGGGACTATCTCCGCTTCGACTTCGGCGAGAGCTTCTTCCGCAATGCCTCCGTCATCGACCTGATCATCGACAAGTTGCCGGTCTCGATCTCCCTCGGCTTCTGGATCCTCGTCGTTTCCTACCTGATCTCCATCCCGCTGGGCATCCGCAAGGCGGTCAAGGATGGGACGGCCTTCGACGTCTGGACCTCCGGGATCGTCATCGTCGGCTATGCGGTGCCGAGCTTCCTTTTCGGTATCCTCCTCATCGTGCTGTTCGCCGGGGGCTCCTTCTTCGACTGGTTCCCGTTGCGGGGCCTCGTCTCCGACAATTTCCACCAGCTTTCCTGGTGGGAGAAAATCGTCGACTACTTCTGGCATCTGACCCTGCCGCTGATCGCGCTCTCGCTTTCCGCATTCGCGACCACGACGCTGCTCACGAAGAATTCCTTCCTGGACGAGATCCGCAAGCAGTACGTGGTCACCGCCCGCGCCAAGGGTCTGGCGGAACGACAGGTGCTTTACGGCCACGTCTTCCGAAACGCGATGCTGATCGTCATCGCCGGCTTTCCCGGCGCATTCATCTCGGCCTTCTTCACCGGCTCGCTGCTGATCGAGAACATCTTCTCGCTCGACGGGCTGGGGCGTCTGGGCTACCTCGCCATCGTCAATCGCGATTATCCCATCGTTTTCGGCACTCTCTACATCTTTTCGCTGATGGGTCTGGTCGTCAGTCTGATTTCGGACCTGATCTATACCTGGATCGACCCTCGGATCGACTTCGAACGGAGGGATGTCTGAATGGTCAAGTCATCCCTGACTTCCCTGCCGGAGAAGATGGCGTCGCCCCCGAAGCGGCGTTGGCTCTCGCCCACCAGACGCCGCCGTCATCAGAACTTA
>JAEWKX010000250.1 GCA_023393575.1 Pseudomonadota bacterium | reverse complement strand
GCCGAGGGAGTGAGCAGCCGGCCGGATTGACGGACGGCGCCGCCGATATTACACAAGGCCACGGTCAGCAGTTCACCGAGGCGTCGCCGTCCCTTGAAGGGAAGCTAAACCTGCATCGTTCAAGATCATCAGCACTTATCCCGTGCCGAAGTCGACAAGACGGCGACCAGTGACATCCCCAGCGGAACGGCGCATCGAGGATAAGAGATGACCAGAACCATCTTTCCGATGGAAGTCGCCGATATTTCGGCCTTTGCGCGGTCGCTGCGCGAACAGATCGGCAGGCTCGACCACACGCCGAGTCATGTGGAGATGCTCAATCTCCTGAGCCGCGCCGGCGGTTACCGCAACTTCCAGCATTTTCGCTCCACCATCAAGACTGCCGAGATCCTTCGGGAATGGCGTCTGGAGGCCGACGCCCCTCCCGCGGCGGACGAGGCACGGGTGAAAAGGACCCTTCGTGTATTCGATGCCGATGGCCGCATCCTTCGCTGGCCCGGCAAGCGTTCCCAGCAGGAACTGTGCCTATGGTTCCTATGGTCGAAGATTCCCGCTGGGCAGCACTTTTCCGAACGCCAGATGGGCGTGTTTCTCAACGCGCTGCACCTGTTCGGGGATCCGGCGCTGCTGCGCCGCGACCTCGTCGACCTCGGCCTGATGCGGCGCAACCGCGACGGCAGCGACTATCACAGGGTGGAGCGGGAGCCGCCGCCGGAACTCGCGCTGTTGCTGCGGCTCCTCAAGGAGGACCGGCAGAAGGCGGCCTGAGGTCAGCCTTCCCGCCTCCGGCCGGCGACGTCAGAGGACAAGCCTGAACCTGGCGAAGCCCTCGGCGCCGTCGCCGGCGTCCTCGATCTTTGCTCCCTTGATGTCGGCGACATAGGTGCGGCCCTTCGGCCCGCTCTCGAAGATCGCGGTCGTGCCGTTCATTGGCTTGAACGACCAGTTGGCGTCGGCCGAGGGATTGATCGTGCCTTGCTCGACGATATACCGGACGATCACGTCGCGGTTGGTATCGGGAGCGACGAAGATCACCTTGTCGCCGGCGATGTCCGGGAACTTTCCGCCACCGCCGGCGCGATAGTTGTTGGTGGCTACGACGAACTTCTGCGCCGGATCGATTGGCTTACCCTCGAACTGGAGGTCGACGATGCGATGCGCATCCGGGTTCGCCAACTGGCCGTCCTTGTCGAAGCGCACCGGCTGCGACAGGTCGATCTCGTAGGTGACGCCATCGATGACGTCGTAGTTGTAGGACGGGAAGCCGGCGTTGAGAAGCGGCGCATCCTTCACGCCCGGCTCGATCTGGTTGAACATGCCCGCCGACATTTCAAGCCAGTTCCTGACCTGCTCGCCGGTGATCAGCACGGCCTGCACGGTATTCGGGTAGAGATAGAGGTCGGCGACGTTCTTGATGGCGATGTCGCCCGCCGGGACGTCCGTATAGTATTCGGCACCGCCGCGCCCGCCGGCCTTGAAGGGTGCTGCGGCGGAAAGGACGGGGTAGTCCCTGTACGCACCGTCCTTCAGCATCTCCTTGATGTACCAGGTCTGGGCGTTGGAGACGATCTGCACCGACGGGTCGTCGGCGACGAGCGCGAAGTAGGAGTAGAGCGGTGCGGACGTCTTGCCGACCGGGCGGCGGACGTAGGCGAGCGTCGCCTCGTGCTCCTCCTTCACCGCCGCCGTCACCTCCGGCTTGTCCTTGACGTCGGCCGCTACCTTGCGATCCGCATCGCGGTGATAGATCGGCCGCGCCTCCGATGTGAAGTCGACGATCTTCCAACTGTTGCCGTCCTTTTCGAGCAACAGGTCGATCAGGCCCATATGCGAGCCCCAGAAGCCGGCCATGACTGCCGGCTTGCCCATCAGGGTGCCCTTTGCCGCATCCGCCCCTGCTATGCCTTCGAAATCCTTGGGGCCGGGGAAGACGAGATGCTGGTGGCCCGTGAAGACGGCATCGATCCCGTCGACGCCGGCGAGGTAGAGCGAGGCGTTCTCCATCCGCTCGCTCATGCCCGATCCGTCGATGCCGGAATGGGAGAGCGCTATGACGATGTCGGCTCCTTCTTCCTTCATCACCGGGACCCAGGCCTTGGCAGCGTCGATGATGTCGCGCGTCTGCGCCTTGCCTTCCATGTGCTTGGCATCCCAGACCATGATCTGCGGCGGTACGAAGCCGATGAAGCCGACCTTGACGGGACTGGTTAAGCCGGAGCCGTCGCGGATCTGCTTCTCCAGGATGATGTAAGGCTCGAAGAAGAGTTCATCCTGTCTGGGATCGGATGCCAGCATGCCCTTGGTGAGATTCGCGCATACATAGGGGAAGCCGGCGCTGCCAAGGACCTTGAACATGAAGTCGAGGCCGTAGTTGAACTCGTGGTTGCCGAGCGTGCCGGCGTCATAGCCCAGCACGTTCATCGCCTGGATGATCGGATGCCGGTCGCCTTCCTTCATGCCGCGCTCGTAGGCGATGTAGTCGCCCATCGGATTGCCCTGCAGGAAATCGCCATTGTCGATCAGCATGGAATTGCCGGCCTCGGCACGGATCGAATCGATGATGGAAGCCGTGCGGGCAAGCCCCATCGTGTCGTTGGGTTTGTCGCCGTAATAATCATAGGGCAGGACATGGACGTGGATGTCCGTCGTCTCCATGATCCTCAAGTGTGCCTGGTTTGCCTGGGCACGGGCCGCGAAGGGATGCAGCATGACGAGCGCCGACGTGGCGGCGACGCCGCCGAGCAGCGAACGGCGGGTCATCGGAAGGAGAGAGGTGTGCGGCATGATGGGCTCCCTGGATCATTTTGCCGAAGCGAGACTATGCGCAATCGCACGGAAGTACATCGGCAAAATGACGGGGGAGGTGCTGCCACGGGCGGCAGCTTATCGTGCCAGAACGGGCCTTACGTCCCTATGGAAAAAGCGGAAATAGGAGGATACCTGTGCCAGCGCGTTGGTGTTCAGGTGAAGCTGGATGCCGATCCGGCTGCCCCGGCACCATCGGACCGTGCCTTCCATGAAGCCGAGTTCCTCGCTCTCGATCTTGACC
>JAEWKX010000225.1 GCA_023393575.1 Pseudomonadota bacterium | reverse complement strand
CGCTTATCTTTCCGCAACGCCGCTCCCTCAGATCGTCCAGCCCCATCTCGATCGCCTGTCCCGCGAGGTCGAGCAGAGCGCCTCCGTAAGCGTCCTCGATGGCGCGGATATCGTCTATGTGGCACGTGCGTCGCAGCGGCGGGTCATGTCCATCAATCTGGTCCCGGGAAGCCGGCGGCCGGCCTATTGCGCGTCGATGGGCCGTGTCATGCTCGCCGCCCTGCCTGACGAGGACGCCAGACGGAGGATGGAGGAGACGGACCGGCACGCCTTTACATCCCATACGAGAACCGGCCTGGAGGAACTGATGGAGGAACTGGCAAAGGTCAGGCGCGAAGGCTTCGCCATTATCGACCAGGAGCTGGAACTGGGGCTGTGCTCCATCGCCGTGCCTTTGTGCAATGCCCATGGCCAGGTGGTGGCGGCCGTCAATATCGGCGCACCGGCGGCACAGATTCCCGCAAACCAATTGGCCGACCGCTTTCTGAGACCATTGCTGGACATTGCGCATACGCTCCAGCCGATCCTTCGGTAGGCTAGACGATCTTCGGAACATCTCGGTGTCCACAACAGCGACTTCGCCTTCTTTCGACGAACCAGTGCGCACTGGCTCCGTGTCGGCCGCGACATACGACTGGCGCACTCACGCTTTGGTGAGCGTGTGTGAGTTGCCGCCACCATAAAGGGCCGGTTAAGAGCAGGGACCACCCGTACTGCTGAAAGCAGGGTGCATTCCCAAACGCCGAACACCCTTTCGACGTCACTCTCCGCTGGATCCCGCCTTGTTGAAATTCACCCGCCGAACTCTGTTGATCGCAAGCCCCTTGATAATGGCCGGCTGCACGACTGCGCGTCCCACCCGCACCACCAAGCCGGTGACACCGGCGGAGTATATCGCGATGTATGGGGCGATAGAGGGCGAGCCTTTTCCCATAGGCCCGGCGGACCTCAGCCGCGTGGAGCCCCGGTTCTGGCGCCGTGAGGTGGGATATCCGACGCACGAACCCACGGGCACGATCGTCGTCGACACCCAGGCTCGTTATCTATACCTCGTCGAGGAAAATGGCCGCGCCATGCGCTATGGCATCGGGGTCGGCAAGGCCGGCCTGGAATTCGAAGGCGACGCCGTGGTCCAGTACAAACGGCAATGGCCACGATGGACCCCGACACAGGATATGATCGCGCGCGAACCCGAACGCTACGGACCGCTCGCCTCGGGCATGGAGCCGGGCGTCATGAACCCGCTGGGGCCCCGCGCCCTCTATCTGTTCAAGAACGGCGAAGATACCCTCTACCGGATTCACGGGACGACGGAGGACTGGACGATCGGCAAGGCCGTTTCCAGCGGCTGCATCCGGCTGCTGAACCAGGACATCCTCGACCTTTACCGGCGGGTTCCGAACGGGACACGGGTTGTCGTCCTCCAAGGGCCTCACGTCCCATCGGCTGCGCCGCAGGCACTGACCACCTCCTAGGGCATACCCCTGCGGAAGCAGTATCACAACCGGCCCGATATTGTTCAATTCTCCGCAGCACCCAGGGATATGATCGCACCCGTCAAGTCCAGAGCGAGCCGCAATGCCGCGCCGGTTGCCGCGATCATCTGTGGCAGGATCATCCATTCGAGGGTCCAGGCGCCGCCGGACCTTTCCTGTTCGTGAACGAGCGACTGATGCAGGCCGGCGACCTGCGCTGCATTGAACCGTGCCAGCGACACCAGCACCTCGGCCGCGACCGGATTCTGCTTGTGCGGCATCGCCGATGATCCGCCACCGCCGGCCAACTCTATCTCGATGCCGCCTTGAGCGAGCAGGGCCACGTCCTGCCCGAACTTTCCGAGGGCGCCGCTGATGAGCGATAGCAGGCTGCCGAACTCGACGATCAAATCGCGCTGGCTCTGCCACTGGGGCTTGTCGACGAGGCCCAGTTCCGCGGCCACCGCGGCACGAACCGCAGCACCCTTCTCGCCAAGCTTCTCCAGCGTCCCGGCCGCGCCGCCCAGTTGCAGGGCAAGCCCATTGTCCTGCAGCCGGGCGAGGCTGCGGCCGTGATGCCGAAGCGGTTCCGCCCAGGCCCGGAGACGATCACCGACCGTGATCCGGATCGCCGGCTGCATGCGCGTGTGCGCCATCAGCGGACGGCAGCCGAAGCTTTCGTCCGTCCGGCGTAGGGCTGCGTCCAATTGGTCGAGCCGACCCCGAAACAACGCGCAGATCCCCTTCAGGCGGAGCATCAGGGCAGTGTCGATGACGTCCTGGCTGGTAGCACCGAAATGGGCATGCTGGGCGGCCTCCCCCCCGATCGCCCGGCGCAGTTGCCTGACCAGTTCCGGAACGACTACGCCGTCCCTCGCCGTCCCTGTCCTCAGGCCGTCCACATCCGGCCTGAAATCGCTGCAGACCTCGGCGATCCGCTCCGCATGTTCCGCTGAAATGAGCCCGGCCGCCGCCTCGGCGCCGGCCAATGCCTTCTCGAAGGCCAGCATGGCCGCAGTCTCTGCCTCCACCGAAAAAAGCCTGGCCGTCTCCTCATCTCCGAGGAGGCCGCCGAGATAAGGATGGTCGAAAGCACAGATGCTCATGGCGCCCAATCGGATGTCTACGTTCAGATGTCGAAGAAGATCGTTTCGTTTTCGCCCTGAAGATAGATGTCGAAGGTTACCGTGTCACCGTCCCGCTTTCCGATAAGGGTCGGCACCCTCACCTTGTGCTCGATGCGTGCGAGAATCGGATCCTCGGCATTCGCTTGCGTCTCGTCGGAAAAATACATCCTGGTGTTCAGGCCAAGGTTTATGCCCCGCGCGACAATCCAGAAATTCACATGCGGTGCCATCAGCCGCCCGTCGCGGAAGGGTACCCGGCCCGGCTTTATCGTTTTGAAGACGAATTCCCCCGTCTCCATGTCGCCGGGGCAGCGCGCCCAGCCGAAGAAGTTCGGATCCGCCTTGCCACGAGTTTCCGACGGGCTGTTGTAAAAACCGTCGGCGTCCGCCTGCCAGATCTCCACGAGCGCATCGCGCAAAGGCGTGCCGGCTCCGTCGATCACTCTCCCGCGGATGGTGACCCGTTCGCCGCGTGTCTGCTCGTTCACCAGCGAACCGGAGCCCAGATCCTGATCATAAACCCCATGGATGCCCGTGAAGTTCGGCGTGCATCCGATATGAACATAGGGCCCGGCGGTCTGCGAAGCCGATTCCTTCAGATAACCCAACGACTGAACCATGTCAGTTCCCCTCCTTGCGGTTCTCGAACAGGGTCGAACGACGCCCGCGAAGCACGATGTCGAACTTGTAGGCCCGCATGTCGTGGGGGATCGTCGCGTTCATGTCGAGCGGCGCGATCAGCCGCTTGATGGCATCCTCGTCCGGGATGGTCTTGACGATCGGGCAGATCCAGGTCCGCGGATCGCCTTCGAAATACATCTGCGTGATCAGCCGCTGTGCAAAGCCGTGGCCGAAGATAGAGAAGTGGATGTGGGCAGGCCGCCAGTCATTGACACCATTCGGCCAGGGATAGGGACCTGGCTTGATCGTCTTGAACCAGTAGAAGCCGTTCTCGTCGGTGATCGTACGCCCGACGCCGCCGAAGTTCGGATCGAGGGGCGCAAGATAGGTTTCCTTCTTGTGCCGGTAGCGGCCGCCGGCATTGGCTTGCCAGAACTCCACCAGCGCACCTGCGACGCCGATTCCCCGCTCGTCGAGAACCCGTCCGTGAACCAGGATGCGCTGACCGATCGGGCCTTCGCCCGGCTTGGCATAGTTGACGATCAGGTCGTTGTCGAACTCGTTGATGATGTTGTGGCCGAAGACGGGCCCGGTAATCTCGCTCCTGGTTCCTTCCAGGGAGATCAGCGCACGCTGGGGCGAGCGCAGAACCGAGGTTTTGTACCAAGGCGTATAGGCCGGCGGATGCATCTCGCGATCGCGCGGAAAGAAAGGTGTGGTTTCAGGTGTTGCGTTTCTCATCTTTGCCTCCCCCGGCCGTGTTGCTGCCTTCCATCTCGGCGTAGACCGCCTTGGCTATCTTGAACGCATGATTGGCGGCCGGCACACCGGCATAGACTGCCACATGCATGAGCGCTTCGCAGATGTCGTCCTTTGTCGCTCCCGTGCGGGCCGTGGCGCGGATATGCATCGCCACTTCCTCATGGTGCCCTTGCGCCGCCAGCAGCGCGATCGTGACGATCGAGCGCTCCCGCTTGGTCCAGCCGGGCCGGGACCACAATGTTCCCCAGGCACTTTCGGTAATGAACTGCTGGAAAGGCCTGTCGAAAGACGTCTCGCGCTGCAGGGCGCCATCCACATGGGCGTCGCCGAGAACGGATCGCGTCATCTTCAGGCCCTGTTGGTAACGGTCGCTTTCACCAGGGGAATCTGTCATTGGCTCAATCCATGATGTCATTGAAAAGAAAACTGCGGATCGCCGCGGCATAGGCGGCAGGCGCTTCGACGCACGGTATGTGTGCGGCACCCTCGATGATCTTGTACTGCGAGCCTGGAATGAGATCGGCAAGCGAGCGCACCAGTTCGGGCGGGGTCGACCCATCGTGTTCGCCGGCAATACAAAGGACCGGAACGGCAATCCTGGGAGCGGACGCGGTGAAATCTGCATCTCGCACCGCCGCGCAGGTGCCGGTATAGCCGCTCGGCGGCTGGCGGGTCAGCATGTTGCAATAGCCTTGATAGGCGGCGTTGGCTGGTTGCCGGAATTCCCCCGTGAACCATCGCGACATGATCTCGTCGCAGAGGTTGCTGATACCGCCAGCCTCCACCGCCGCAATGCGTTGGTTCCACATCTCCGTGGTGCCGATCTTATGGGCGGTATTGGAAAGGATCATTGCCCTCAGGAGGTCCGGGCGCCTTTCATAGAGCCTTTGAGCAACCAATCCGCCGACGGACAAACCGCAGATTACGATCCGGGAAAACTCCAGGTGATCCAAAAGGCCGATCAGATCGTCGACGTGATCATCGATGCTGTAAGGGGG
>JAEWKX010000216.1 GCA_023393575.1 Pseudomonadota bacterium | reverse complement strand
CAACGACACGCTCACGCAACTCGATCGGATGCGGCTTGCCCATGGTGCATCTCCTTCCATGGGCAAAGTGAATCACAGATCAAGCCAAACGGGAATCCTGAATCAGGTTGGATGCGACACGCTTTAGAAGATCTCGATCTGCCTGTTGCGTCAGCCGAACTTCAGGCCCGTCCCGCCTTCCGTTGGTCGACGATCTTCTCCGCCTCCACGAATATCTCAAGGACGCTGCAGCGGCTGAGACCGCTCTGTCGCGACGCCTCCAGCAGATGCCGCACTTCTTCGAGAGACAGTTCTTCCACGTGACGAGCCCGCTCCTGCGTGACAAGCTCGCTCAAGTAATGTCCGGCATCCTTGTATCTGCCGTTTCGAATCCGTTGATCGATCCAATCCTTGGCAGCATCTGGAAGCGATATGGTAAGATTTGCCACTTGGCTCTCCGGAAGCGCCAGTTTGGCATGAGCCCGAACAAAAGAAAAGCCCGGCACCAATGGCCCGGGCTTTCCTTGCTAACCGCCACTCGCCGGCAAGCTCAGTGCTTCATCGCCTTGACGATGTCCTCGGTCATCTTCTTGGCATCGCCGAGCAGCATCATCGTGCCGTCCTTGTAGAACAGCGTATTGTCGATGCCGGCATAGCCGGAGCCGAGCGAGCGCTTGACGAAGAGGCAGGTCTTGGCCTTGTCGACGTCGAGGATCGGCATGCCGTAGATCGGAGAGGTCTTGTCGTCACGCGCCGCCGGATTGGTGACGTCGTTGGCACCGATGACATAGGCGACGTCGGCCTGCGCGAACTCGGCGTTGATGTCTTCCAGTTCGAAGACTTCGTCGTAAGGCACATTGGCTTCCGCGAGCAGCACGTTCATATGGCCCGGCATGCGGCCGGCGACCGGATGGATGGCGTATTTCACCTCGACGCCATGTTCCTTCAGCGTATCGGCAAGTTCGCGCAGCGCATGCTGCGCCTGGGCGACGGCCATGCCGTACCCCGGCACGATGATGACCTTCTCGGCGTTCTGCATCAGGAAGGCGGCGTCGTCGGCCGAGCCCTGCTTCACCGTCCGCTGCACACCGTCGTCGCCGCCCGCCGCAGCGGTTTCGCCGCCGAAGCCGCCGAGGATGACGGAGATGAAGGAGCGGTTCATGCCCTTGCACATGATGTAGGAGAGGATCGCGCCGGAGGAGCCGACCAGCGCGCCCGTGATGATCAGCGCCAGGTTGCCGAGCGTGAAGCCGATTCCGGCCGCGGCCCAGCCGGAATAGGAGTTCAGCATCGAGACGACCACCGGCATGTCGGCGCCGCCGATCGGCACGATCAGCAGCACGCCGAGCAGGAGCGACAGGACGACGATCAGCCAGAAATGGGCATGGCTTTCGGTCTGCGTCAGGCTGACGATGAAGACGATGATGGCGACGAGCAGGAAGATGTTGATCACGTGCCGGAACGGCAGCAGGATCGGCTTGCCGGACATGCGGCCGTCGAGCTTCAGGAAGGCGATGACGGAGCCGGTGAAGGTGATCGCCCCGATCGCGGCACCCAGCGCCATCTCCACAAGTGCCTGGCCGTGAATCTCGCCGATCAATCCGATGCCGAAGGATTCCGGATCATAGAGCGCAGCCGCGGCAACCATGACCGCCGCAAGCCCGACGAGCGAGTGGAAGCCCGCCACGAGTTGCGGCATGGCCGTCATCGGGATGGTGCGGGCGATATAGGCCCCTGCCCCGCCGCCGATGGCAAGCGCCAGCACGATCAGCGCGAGCCCCCCGAAGCCCGGCGTCGCGAGCAGCAGCGTCGTGCCGATGGCGATACCCATGCCGACCATGCCGTAGACATTGCCCTTGCGGCTGGTCGTGGGATGGGAAAGTCCGCGCAGTGCCATGATGAAGAGCACGCCGGAAACGAGATAGAGAAAGGCTGCGAGGTTCTGTGACATCTTTCAGGCCCCTCAGCGATCTTTTTTCTTGTACATGGCGAGCATCCGGCTGGTCACCAGGAAGCCGCCGAAGATGTTGACCGAGACGAGCACCAGCGCCACGAAGCCGAAACCGGTGGCAAAGCCGCTTGCAGAAATGCCGACGGCAAGCAGGGCGCCCACCACGATCACCGAGGAAATCGCGTTGGTGACGGCCATCAGTGGCGTGTGCAGCGCCGGCGTCACGGACCAGACGACGTAGTAGCCGACGAAGATGGCCAGCACGAAGATCGCCAGACGGAAGACGAAGGGATCGATCACGCCGCCGGAGACACCGTGCGCCGCCTGGGCGAGCGCATCGGGCGCCTGTTCCGAGGCAAGTCTCACCGCCTCGACCGCCTGGTCGAGCTTGTCCAGTGCGGAATTCATCATGTCACTCGCCATCAAAGCCCCTCCTTCTCGTCAGGCGTATCCGATCCCGCCTTTTTTCGCGTCCGCTTCGGCTTTTCCGGCGCCGGATCTGCCGGCACCGGAAAAGCGGTGCGCGCAGTCCCGCGGACAGGTTTGGCAGCCGATCCGGCTGCGGAGAATGCCGCGGCGGCATCGGCGAAATTCGGATGGACCACTTGGCCGCCATGGGTCAGCATGGTCGCCTTGACCAGTTCGTCGTCCGGATTGACCGCGAACTCCTTGCTTTCCTTGGAGACCATGGTTTCCAGGACGGCGAAGAGGTTCTTCGCGTTGAGAGCCGAGGCGGAGGCCGCCACGCGGCCCGGCCCGTTGGCATA
>JAEWKX010000050.1 GCA_023393575.1 Pseudomonadota bacterium | reverse complement strand
GACGAGATCGGCATGGGCGACAACATCTATCTCGGCGACCGCGACGGCGTCCGCACGCCGATGCAATGGTCCCCCGACCGCAACGGCGGCTTTTCCAAGGCCGATCCCGCCCGCCTCGTCCTGCCGCCGATCATGGATCCGCTGTATGGATACGAAGCGGTCAATGTCGAGGCGCAGGTCGCCGATGCCCATTCCCTGCTCAACTGGACGCGCCGCATGCTGGCGCTTCGCGGCAAGCACGCAGCCTTCGGCCGCGGCAGCCTCCGCTTTCTCGCGCCGGGGAACCGGAAGATCCTGGCATACATGCGCGAGTACCAGGGCGAGACGATCCTGTGTGTTGCAAACCTGTCCCGCCTGCCGCAGGCGGTCGAGCTCGACCTCTCCGAGTTTGAAGGACGCGTGCCGATCGAGCTCACCGGCATGTCGCCCTTCCCGCCGATCGGGCAGCTCACCTACCTGCTGACCATGCCACCCTACGGCTTCTTCTGGTTCCAGCTTGTCGCGGAGGCCGACGGCCCCGCTTGGCGGGCGGAGCCTCCCGAACAGCTTCCGGACCTCCTCACCATGGTCGTCCGGCGCGACCTGCACGAGCTTCTGGAAGAGCCGCGGCTGGCGGGCACCCTATCGAGGGAAATCCTGCCCGCCTATGTCTCGAAGCGCCGCTGGTTCGCCTCGAAGGGAGAGAGGCTGAATGGGATCAAGCTGGCAGCGGCGACGCCGCTTCCCTTTGTCGGCAACATTTTGCTCGGCGAACTGGAGGCCGACCTCGAAGGCCACTCCGAGACCTATCTTCTTCCACTTGCGGCGGCCTGGGATGAGACGCATCCCACAGCACTGGCCCAGCAACTCGCGCTCGGCCGGATCCGTCAGGGCAGGCGCGTCGGCTTCCTGACGGACGGATTCGCGATGGAGAGCATGGCGCGCGGCATTATCCGCGCCCTGTGCGAGCGCTCGCGGGTCTCGGGACGCGCGGGAACGCTGGAATTCCTCGGCACCGAGAATCTCGACTGCATGGGCATCACCGAGGAGATGCAGGTCCAGTGGCTTTCCGCCGAACAATCGAACAGTTCGCTGATCATCGGCGACATGGCGATGATCAAGCTGATCCGGCACATTTTTCCCGGCGTGCATCCGGAGGTCGAGATGACCCGCTACCTGACCAGAGCGGGCTATGCCAACACGGCTCCATTGCTGGGCGAAGTGGCACGGATAGCTCCGGACGGCAGCCGCTATACGCTGATCATCATCCAGGGTGCCATCCGCAACCAGGGCGATGCCTGGACCTGGATGCTGAGCAACCTTCGTCGCAGCATGGACGAAATCCTGCTTACGGGCGGCGACGAAGAGGTGATCCACGACCAGTCAAGGCCGCTGGTGGATTTCGCCGGTACGGTCGGCCGGAGGCTGGGCGAGCTCCATGTCGCGCTCGCGCAGGAGACCGAAGATCCGGATTTCAGCCCGGTCAGGGCGGCATCCGCCGACGTCGAGGCCTGGCGGCAGTCGGTGAGCGCGCAGATTTCCGATGCGCTGGACATACTGGAAGCGGAAACCGGCAATCTTGATGCGGCGGTCACGCAGCTGGTCCAGCCGCTGCTCGACCGCCGGGAACAACTTCTCGGTGCCGCGGCAAAACTCGCCGACGCAGCCTCCGGTACACTGTTGATCCGCCACCACGGCGATTTTCACCTCGGCCAGGTCCTCGTGTCCGAAAGCGATGCCTATCTCATCGATTTCGAGGGTGAACCGGCACGAGACCTTGCAGAGCGACGCGCCAAGTCAAGCCCGCTTTGCGATGTCGCCGGCCTCTTGCGTTCGCTGAGCTACCTGGCGGCGACCGCCGATCTTGAACAGGACGTGGTTGCGGATGCGGACCAGGCACGACGTCACGAGATCGTGGACATCTTCCGCAGGGAAGCGGAGCAGGCATTCCGCCGGCGGTATTTCGAAGCGACCGCCAACGCGCCGGCCCTCGGTATGGACGCACCTGCCCGCGAGGCGCTGCTGGATCTGTTCCTCCTCGAAAAGGCCGCCTACGAGATCGCCTACGAGGCGCGCAACCGCCCGAAATGGCTGCCGATTCCGCTGGAAGGCTTCTCTGCAATTTCAATGAGGCTCATGGAGAACTCCGAATGAACCTTGAGCGTGCGGAACTTCTGGCAAATCTCGACACCGGCGCCATCCATGCGCTGGTGGAGGGACGCCACGGCGACCCATTTTCCGTTCTTGGCCGCCATCGCGTGGGCGAGACCAATGTGGTTCGGGCATTGCTGCCCGGTGCTGCGGCGGTAGAAGTGATCGACGTCGAGGCCGACACCGTGATCACGAGGATGCAGCAGGTTTTCGACGGCGGCCTCTACGCCGCCGATATCGGCGGGCGAGGCACCTATCGGCTCCGCATCCACTGGCCGGACGCGGTTCAGGAAACCGAAGACCCCTACTCCTTCGGACCGCTGCTCGGCGAGCTCGACCTGCATTTGATTTCACAAGGAACGCATTATGACCTGGGACGCACGCTTGGCGCCCAGCCGCTGGATGTCGACGGCGTCTCCGGCGTCCGCTTCGCCGTCTGGGCGCCGAATGCACGCCGCGTCTCCGTGGTAGGAGATTTCAATGCCTGGGACGGACGGCGGCATCCGATGCGGCTGCGCCCCTCTGCCGGGATCTGGGAAATCTTCGTCCCGCGG
Organism: Pseudomonadota bacterium; assembly: GCA_023393575.1. Lineage (GTDB taxonomy): Bacteria > Pseudomonadota > Alphaproteobacteria > Rhizobiales > Rhizobiaceae > Neorhizobium. The sequence continues at coordinate 1,151 of JAEWKX010000050.1, read as the reverse complement.
CTCGGCCCCGGCGAGCGCTACAAGTTCGAGATTGTTGATCGCAACGGCCACACACTGCCGCAGAAGGCAGACCCCGTTGCCCGTGCAAGCGAAGCGGCGCCCTCCACGGCCTCCATCGTTGCTTCCAACACACCCTTCCGCTGGAGCGACGACGACTGGATGCGGCACCACGACACCCGCGAGGGAAACGGGGCCATATCGGTCTACGAGGTGCACCTGGAATCCTGGCTGCGGGTAGCGGAGGAAGGCAACAGGAACCTCGACTGGATCGAACTCAGCCAGCGGCTGATCCCCTATATCGCCGGCCTCGGCTTCACCCACATCGAGGTTCTGCCGATCATGGAGCATCCTTTCGGCGGCTCGTGGGGCTATCAGCCGCTTGGCCTGTTCGCGCCGACGGGCCGCTACGGGACACCGGAAGATTTCGCTTATTTCGTCGACCGCTGCCATGCGGCGGGGCTTGGCGTCATCCTCGACTGGGTGCCGGCGCATTTCCCGACCGACGTCTGGGGCCTCGCCCGCTTCGACGGCACCGCACTCTACGAGCACGAAGACCCGCGCGAAGGCTTCCACAAGGACTGGAACACGCTGATCTACAACCTCGGACGCAACGAGGTTAAAGGGTTCCTGATCGCCAGCGCACTGGAATGGCTGGAGCACTATCATGTGGACGCGCTACGCGTCGACGCTGTCGCCTCGATGCTCTACCGGGACTACAGCCGCGATGCCGGCGAGTGGATTCCGAACCGGTATGGCGGTCGCGAGAACCTGGAGTCGGTGGAGTTCTTCAAGCATCTGAACAGCATCATCCACCAGCGCTGCCCACATGCCTTCACGGTGGCTGAAGAGTCCACCGCCTGGCCGGGCGTGACGCGGCCGCCGGAGGAAGGCGGTTTGGGCTTCGACTTCAAGTGGAACATGGGCTGGATGCATGACAGCCTGCATTACATGCAGGAGGACCCGGTCTACCGGAAATATCATCACGGCATGATGACTTTCGGCATGGTCTACGCCTAATCGGAACGCTTCAAGCTGCCGCTGTCCCACGACGAGGTGGTGCACGGCAAGGGCTCGCTTCTCGGCAAGATGCCGGGGGACACCTGGCAGAAGCATGCGAACCTCCGGGCCTATTTCGGCTTCATGTGGGCCCA
>JAEWKX010000044.1 GCA_023393575.1 Pseudomonadota bacterium | reverse complement strand
GCGCAAGAAGGACGACCCGGAGCGAATGGAAGAGGAACTCATCCTCGATACCTATCTCCGGGCACTTGGCATGATCGGGGGTGCGCCCGAAGCGGACGCCGCCCGACGGACTTCCGAACTCGTTTTTCACGGCACTGCTTGTACGATCTGCCCCCGACCGGCCCCGGTTCGGGGGGTTCTTGGCCGATCCCCCTGCGGTCACCCGAGGGGCGAGGGCGTGCCCGCCCGGCATCAATCGCCGTGCCATTGCACGCAAACAGGAGATTCCGCTGCGCCTGTCTGCCGAAAAGGTCTGCCAGGTGCCTGAAGCAGGAACATGTTTCATGAAAAAGCCGCCGGACCGGCGGCTTTTCCATGCTGGATCCCGTCCGGAAGCTATCTCTTACCGGCTCTTCGGGCTGAAGCGGCTCGGATCGACGGCGGCCGTCCTGGTGACCGGCTTGAAACCGCTCGAGGCGTAGGCGGCCGAATATTCGCCGCTAAGGGTCCGGGTGACCACCCGGGGCGCCTTGACCGAAGCCACGTCGGCGACCCGGTTGTTGCTGACGGCCCACTTGGCGAGCATGTCGCCCGTCAGCGCCGGTGCGGCCTCCTGCCTGGCGGAGGCGGCAGCACGGCCACCCTTCGTCGGGACAGGAACCGCCTTTGGCGCATCGAAGCCGTCGCCGAAGCGCATGTCCTCGACCGAGACGAGGTTCTCCTGCGCGGGAGCGGAGGCGACCTCGACGGGCTTGGCTGCGGCGGCCGCCGGGGCGGGAGGAGCGAGCGTCGAACGTACATAGGCGCCGCTCTGGGCAAGCGCTGCGATCACCGCCGGCGTCAGCGCCTCCTGTTCGCCGAGGTCGCCGTCCGTCTCGGGATCGGTATCGGCCGATGCCAGCAGCGCTTCGGAGCCGAATGGACGGGCAGCCGGCAGAGGCACGGATGCGAGCACCGTATCAGGCAGGTGGCGATTGATCGACGCCGTCATCACGCCGGCCTCGGCATCGCCGTTCAGCCCGCGCGGACCGAGCAGGGTCGGAACCGGAATGGCATACTGCTGGAGATCGGCGAAGGCCTCCCCGTCGGTCGGGGACGCAGCAGCCGGCTGCGTCGGAAGCGCCGCCTGCAGGGCTTCCTGCGCCGTGCTTCGCGCCGGTGAATAAAGCGCAGTCGCCAGTCCGCCGGGGCCGCCATCCTGCCGGAACGCCGGGCGGGATGCCGGCACGGGGGCGGAGATCGTCTCCACGCCCGGAAGAGCGTCGGGCTGTACCGCCGCGACCATGACGGGCTCCTCGGCCCGCGCCGCCGGCATTGCCGGCTCCGGACGCTCCGCCGGCGCTGCGATCGCATCGGCATCCTCGTCTTCGTCGCCACCGCCGAAAAGGGCCGCGAACAGGTTCGGACGCTTCTTCGGTGAGCCGGAGGCACTTGCGATCTCGATCGGCGCGCCGGAGGCCAGCCGCTTCTTGTAGCTTGCCAGGGCCACGTCGTAGCCGGGCAGCGGCTTGCCGTCAGCCGGCAGGTGCACGGTATTGCCGTTCGGGAAGAGCTTGACCAGTTCCTGTCGGCTCATGCGCGGCCAGGCGCGCACGCCGCCGACGTCGAGATGCACGAAGGGGGAGCCGGAGGTCGGGTAGTAGCCGACGCCGCCCACCTGCATCTGCATGGCGATTCCCCGGAGCGTCGCGAGCCTGACGACCGGAATGTAGAAATCCATCGCCTTGCCGAGCATGTGCTGGCTGTTCTTCGCCACGCCCTTGCTGCGGGAACGCAGCATGCCGTTGGTGGCAGGAGAACGATAGGAGGAGACGACATGGATGTAGTCGGTGGCGCCGCTGCGACGGTAGACTTCCCAGACCAGGTCGAACAGGCGCGGGTCCATCTTCGTCGGCTCGTTGCGCCGCCAGTCGCGCAGCAGGTTGCTGATCTGCTGCAGGCCTTTCGGGTCGAATTTGCCGTTGCGCTTGAAGACGATGTTCGCGCGTTCTTTGGTATGGATGAAATAGAGCTTGAGGCTGCGCGTCTCGGCAGCGGCATGGCCCGCCGAGACCGAAAGCAGTGGCATCGCCAGACATGCCACTGCGGCCAGGGAGGCTGCGGCCTTCGCCACGGACTTCAGGAAAACGGTCATGCGACCGCGCTTGCCGGCGCCCTGAGGCGTTTCGTTCCCAATCAGATCCTGCAAGGCTGTCCCCGTCCTGTCGACAACTTCCCTCGTTGCCGTAAATGACTGTCAATTGCGGTGAGACGATGGCAAATTTGCCACACAATCACAAGCATCTCCCGTAGAGTCAACAATCCGCTACCAAGAGATTGACAAAGGGTGGCAGAACATCCTTGCGCGAAGGTTAACGAACCCTAATAAGCCGCCGCTCAAGCGGCCTCCTTCAGCGGCTTGTCGGGATCGATTCCGTAGTCCTTAAGCTTGCGGTAAAGGGTGGAGCGCCCAATGCCGAGCTTGCGTGCCACCTGGCTCATCTGCCCGCGATAGAATTTCAGTGCAAAACGAATGAGTTCCTCCTCCACGTCCGAAAGCTTGCGGACTTCTCCGGAGCTGTCCGTGCTGGCGATCACGTTGGCGGAAGCGGGATAGGCCGCAGCCAGGAGCGCCCGCGGGTCGGGACGCGGCGGTTGCGCGGATATGCCGATGAAGCCCTCCGGCCTCGGCAGCATCACCGGCGAAGTTACGGTTCGCCGGGTCTCGGAAGCCTGCGGCGGCACCACGGGCGAGACCGTCGCAGCCCGCAGTTCGTCCGACCGGAATTCCGGCAATTGTGCGGCGATTTGTGGAAAATCGAATTCCGTGAGCTCCTCGGCCGGAGCAAGGACCACCGCGCGGAAGATGGCGTTCTCGAGCTCACGGATGTTGCCGGGCCAGTCGTGCGCCGTCAGCAGCGCCATCGCCGCCGACCCGACGATCACCGGACGCGGAAGCTTCTGCTCGTGCGAGAAGCGTTCGGCGAAGACGCGGGCCAGGTGCGGGATATCTTCCTTGCGGCGGCGCAGGGCCGGGATCGTGATCGGGAAGACGTTGAGGCGATAGTAGAGGTCCTCGCGAAAACGTCCTTCCCTGACCTCCTCGATCAGGTCCTTGTTCGTCGCGGAGATCAGCCGCACATCGACCTTCTGGACCTGTGCGGAGCCGACCGTCTCGATCTCGCCGTGCTGCACGGCGCGCAGCAGCTTGACCTGCACGTCCAGCGGCAGGTCTCCGATCTCGTCGAGGAAGAGCGTGCCGCCGTCGGCCTCGACGAACTTGCCGGCGCGCCTCTCCGCAGCTCCGGGGAACGCTCCCTTCTCATGGCCGAACAGGATGCTTTCCACGAGATTTTCTGCAATCGCACCGCAGTTGACCGTGATGAACGGCTTGCCGGCCCGGTCGCTGGCTGACTGGATGGCACGGGCGACCATTTCCTTGCCGACGCCCGATTCCCCCTCCAGGACCACCGGAATGGACGATTGCGCCCCACGCTGTGCCAGGTCGATGACCCGCTGCATTTCCTGGCTGGCCGAGACGATGTCGCCGAACGTCACGGAGCCGCCGCGCGAACGGCGGGCGGTCCTGCTGCGGCCTTCCTTGCGGTCCACGGTCAGCGCGTTGCCGACGGACGTAGCGATGCGTTCGGGAGAAACCGGCTTGACGACGAAGTCGAAGGCGCCGGCCCGCATCGCGTCGACCACGGTCTCGATGCCGCCCTGCCCGGTCTGCACGATGACCGGCGTCTCGATCCCCGCCTCCCTGATGGCGCGAAGGAAGCTCAGACCGTCGAGATCCGGCATCATCAGATCCAGCAGGATCACGTTGATCTGGTCACCGCCGTGCTTCAGGAACTCCAGTCCTATCAGGCCGTTTTCGGCGAGATGGACCACATGGCCATGGCGTTCCAGCGCGTTTTTGAGAAGGCGGCGCTGCACAAGGTCGTCATCGACTACGAGGATTTGGGCGATCATG
>JAEWKX010000401.1 GCA_023393575.1 Pseudomonadota bacterium | reverse complement strand
GACCAGGATGTTCAATCCGAATCCGGGCCGACGATCGGTAGCATCGAGACGGCTCAGATCGGTGACGGCACCCACGAAGGGTAGAACGGTCGGGCCGAAGCGGATTTCGGACGGGAGAAGCTCCAGGGAATTTCTGGAGAAATCATAGGACGCATGGATCGATCCCCCGGACAGTTGCTGCGCCACGCCGTCGAAGTAAAATAGACCCGGAGACTGTCTGAGGGTTACGGTGATGGCTGGCTCAATCGTTTCGCGCGCACGCACGGCAGAGAGATCAAGATCGATCGCCCCCTGAACGCCGTCGCGGGGTGCACCATCGTCGGCCCGCCGCAGCAGGAAGGGCGTCATCTCCATGCCCGCCAACTTCGCCGACAAGGCCGACGTTACGCCCCCGACCACGGAGGCGTTGGCCTTCAGCACCGCCGCCTGTCCGTCCAGGGTCACTTCGCCCGTTACCGCGATTTCGCCCGGACCGGAGCGCGTGAGGTCAAGCTGCGTGACCTCGAGCACCGCCGGTCTGCGGCCCGGTGCAGATGGGAGCATGACCTCGACCCCCGAGATGCGGATCGACTGCGTCCCGGTCCGCTCCATGAGGCCCCGCGCCTCATCAAGTCGCTGGAAGGATTGCTCCAGGAGTTGGGGAAGCCTGTCGACCCGTACCTGCGACAGGGCTACCGGGTCGCCCGCAGGCAGGGCTCCCGTATCGAGATGGATCCCGTCCGCCTCCATATGCCGGATCGATATACGGCCGGCCAGGAGCGCAAGCGGGTCGATGGCCATCCGCATGGCTTCGGTGCGGGTCAGGTGGACTCCGCTCGCCTGCTCGACGATATCAACATCCCTCGCCTCGAGGGCCAGACGAAAATTCGAATCGAAGCGGATGGCGGCCGAACCCACGGACGCCACGTATCGAGGCCCGATGGCATCGTTCAGCGCGGCGCTGGCACGGGTGGACAGCGTTCCGTCCACCGCCCCTCCCTCGATCGCGACGAAGGCGCCGCCGATCGCCGTCAGAACCAGCATGAGCACGAGGACGACCGTCCGCCTGACCCTTCGCATGCGCGACCGGAACGGCGGACAGTGCACGATGATCGGGTCCTCCGCCTGTGCCGAGGGAAGTTTATGGAGCGGCGTGATGTCCTTCCTGTTGAAGCTGACCTTTTCGCCGCGGATTTCCGACATTAATGGTTGCGCCTGCCTCTGTGTCGACCCCTCATTCGGTCGCCGATTTGTATAATATACATGATTTGCGGGCTCATCCTTCAAGATACTGGCGAAAGAAAGGACAATCATGACCAAACTGAACACGGGCGATGCCGCACCGGACTTTACGCTGCCGCGCGACGGCGGCCGCGTTGTTTCCCTGCGGGATTTCCGCGGTCGCGACATCGTCCTCTACTTCTATCCGAAGGACGACACCTCCGGTTGCACGGCCGAAGCAGTCGCCTTCACCTCACTGCTGCCGCAGTTCGAGGACGCCGGAGCTGTCGTCATCGGCATCTCGCCCGACCCGGTCTCCAAACACGAAAAGTTCGCTGCCAAGCACGGCTTGCGCGTCGTTCTCGCGTCGGACGAGGAACACGAGGTTTCGCAGGCATACGGGGTTTGGGTGGAGAAGAGCATGTATGGCCGTCGCTACATGGGCGTCGAGCGTTCCACTTTCCTGATCGGAAAAGACGGCAGGATCCGGGCTGTCTGGCCCAAGGTGAAGGTGGCCGGTCATGCGGAGGATGTCCTGCGATCTCTCCTGGCAAAATGAAGGCCCATAGACGCCTCCCATCAATCCTCCATTAACCCTAACGGTGTGTAATCGCCTGCATCGAGGGGCACTCGGAACGATCGCGGGGACGGTGTTTTGACAGGGACGAACGGAAGGCGCAAGTTCGGGGACAAGGGCGTCGAACACGTCCTGATCCTCGCCAGCGGCGACAGGATACGGCACGTTACGATCCGTCCGTGGATGACCGCCTTCGTCGCCTGTTTCATCACACTCCTCGCCGTCTGCTATCTGGCGGCGACCACATATCTGGTTTTCCGGGATGACCTGATCGGCGCGGCGATGGCACGGCAGGCGCGGCTGCAGTACGATTACGAGGACCGTATCGCAACCCTCAGGGCTCAACTGGACCGAGTGACGTCGCGGCAACTCGTGGATCAGCAACTTGTCGAGCAGAAGGTCGAAAGACTGCTGGAGCAGCAGAGCGCGCTGTTTTCGCAGCATGGCAAGCTCGGGCCATTGCTGGATCGGGCAGCCGAATCGGGCCTGGTCACGCCGCCGGTCTCCGAGCCGGAGATTCCGGCCCAGCGCGAGGCTTTCCTTGACGATGGACACGAGGCGATCGATTCGCTCCTCGGAGCAAGCAGCCCCCTTCGCGGATCGTCATCCGACGCCCTGTCCTACGCACCACTGCGCGAAAGGGATGTCGACGACACGGAGAGGCTGTTTTCCAATGTGACGCTCTCGCTGAAGAACATCGAGCGGGAACAGATGGCCCGGATTGCCGAACTGACCC
>JAEWKX010000384.1 GCA_023393575.1 Pseudomonadota bacterium | reverse complement strand
GGTCCGCAGCGCGGGCCTGCGAGCTTGCGGTGCTGCTGACGGAGCAGGGGTTGGGCGGCAGCGACGTCGACCTCGACGAACGTCTTCGACGCTTCCGCGCCGAGCGCAGCCAGCGGGCACAGGCGGCGCGTTCCCTGGCGGAACGAATCGCGCATGCCCTGCCGAGGAATTCCGCATCGGCGGCATCCATATCCGCCGGACTGCTGCTGCTGCACGCATTTCCGGACCGCGTCGCGCTGCAGCGGGGCGGACGGGGTCGATTCCTGATGGCGAACGGGCGGGGCGCCGAGCTGCCCGAAACGGAGCGGCTGGCCGCCGCCGCCGTACTGGTGATCGCCGACCTGACCGGGCGGGCGGAGAAGGGGCGGATCATCGCTGCAGCGGAGGTGGACCGGAGAGAGGTCCTGGAGGAACTCGAACCATCGATGATCCGCGGCGAGGAATGCTTCTTCGACCGGCAGAGCCGGCAGGTCCGCGCCCGGCGGGTGACGCGGCTGGGTGCACTGGTGTTCAAAGAAGCTCCGCTTCCGAAGCCTGCGGGGGAGAAGGCCGCTCGGGCACTGGCCGAAGGCGTGCGCGAGCTTGGTCTCGGCACGTTGCCCTTCTCCAGGGATGCGCAGCATCTGCGCCAGCGGCTCGGCTTCCTTCGCCGCACGGCCGGCGAGCCGTGGCCGGATGTCTCCGACGATGGTCTCCTCGCGCGCCCGGAAGAGTGGTTCGTCCCCTTTCAAGGCAGCGTTACCAGTCTCGACGAAATCAATCCCGGCAGCCTGACGGAAGGCCTCCGTTCGCTGGTGCCGCACGATCTCCAACGGCAGATCGATGTGCTGGCGCCAACCCATTTCGAGGCGCCTACGGGGCAGCGGCATCCAATCCGTTACGACGGGGACGAACCTGTGCTGGCGATCCGCGTCCAGGAACTGTTCGGGCTGAAGACGCATCCCGCAATCGCCGGTGGACGCCTGCCGCTTCTCCTGGAACTGACCTCGCCGGCACACCGGCCGATCCAGACCACCCGTGACCTGCCCGGCTTCTGGACGGGCTCCTGGAAGGATGTCCGCGCCGAGATGCGGGGGCGATATCCGAAGCACTTCTGGCCCGAGGATCCGGCCGAAGCGATCCCGACCCATCGTGCGAAACCGCGGGGGACGTGACAGAATGCCGCCTCGGGCAGGACAGGACGATATCGTAAGGGCCATGGAATGAGCGGAATGCAGACATCTGGCACCACACCCCGGAAGACCATGGAACCATCGGCGGCAAAGGACTTCCACTCCAGGCCGCTCACCCGCCGGTTTCGCCTGCAGACGCTGGTGCGGCTGCGCTGGCTGGCGGTGGCCGGCCAGACACTGACCGTGCTTGCCGTGGACCTGCTGCTCGCCTTTCCGCTGCCTCTTCTGGAGGCGGCCTTCCTGATCGGCGCACTGGCGCTCGCCAACGTGATGCTGACGCTCTGGTTTCCACCAACGCATCGGCTCGGGCCGAAATCAGCGCTGGCGCTCTTGAGCTTCGACCTCCTGCAGATGGCGGCGCTGCTGTTCATCACCGGCGGGCTTGCCAATCCGTTCGCGCCGCTGATCTGCGTGCCGGTGATCATCTCGTTTGCCTCCCAGCCGCTCCGGCACTCGATCCCGCTGATCCTGCTGGCGCTTGCATGCACCACGATGCTGGCCTTTTCTCCCTACCCGCTCCCCTGGTATCCGGACCAGACGCTGCGCCTGCAGCCGGTGATGCAGCTGGGCATCTGGTGCGCGATCGCCTCGATGATGTGCTTTGCGGCATTCTACGCCTATCGCGTCTCCGACGAGGCGACGCTGCTCGCCGATGCGCTGGCGGCGACCGAACTCGTGCTCGAGCGGGAGAAGCACCTGTCGCAGCTCGACGGACTGGCGGCGGCGGCAGCGCATGAGCTGGGAACACCGCTCGCGACGATCAGCGTGGTGGCCAAGGAGATGGAAAGGGAATTCGGCAACGACGAGCGCCTGCGCGAGGACGTGCAGCTCCTGCGCAGCCAGAGCGAACGCTGCCGTGATATTCTCCAGCGCCTGACCTCCCTTTCCGCCGCCAGCGAGGAGCATATGCGGCGCCTGCCACTTTCCTCGATGATCGAGGAGGTGATCGCGCCGCACCGCCAGTTCGGCATCGAGATCTCGCTGGTCGAGCTGGGAGACCGCGCTGCCGAACCGGTCTGCGTGCGGAATGCCGGGATTCTCTACGGTCTCGGCAACCTCGTGGAAAACGCGGTGGACTATGCCCGCAGCAGGGTTACGCTGACGGTGGACCATGATCGCGATCACGTCATCGTCGTGATTGAGGATGACGGGGCCGGCTATTCCCCGGATATTCTTTCTCGCATCGGCGAACCCTATATGACAAAAAGGAACAAGGAGGTCGAACGGGCCGGCGGCCTCGGACTCGGCCTGTTCATCGCCAAGACGCTGCTTGAGCGCTCGGGCGCGAGACTGGTATTCGAGAACCGTAGCGGCAACGAGGCGGGCGCGCGGATACGGGTGGAGTGGCCACGCATGATGCTCGAAGAAGGATAGCAGGCATCGCCGGCCGGAAGGGCAACTGCATGACGTGGCCCCTACCCGCGCGATGCTTCTGGAGAAAAGACATGGAAAGAGACGCAAGCCATTCAGCAGCCGAGTCGGATGAGGCGATCGGCGCAGATCCCACGCTCCTGATCGTCGACGACGACGGACCTTTCCTACGTCGCCTCGCACGTGCCATGGAAGGCCGGGGC
>JAEWKX010000198.1 GCA_023393575.1 Pseudomonadota bacterium | reverse complement strand
CCAGGGAACCCGGAAAGCATCGGCGAGGATCGCTCCATGCATGGATTCGGCGACGACCAGTTCAGACTGCGCGATGGCTCTGATAACCGACTTCGCTTCGTCCCGGGGGTCGAGGTATCTAAGGCCTGCCGGCTCGCACACGGCCTGCCACATGCCGAACTCGGCCGATTCCCAATGGGGGATGAAGGTTTTCCTTCGAAGCTTCGGCAGGTTTTGGAACTCCGGCATTTCGGCAATCATGACCGCAGGGTCCACGATAGCCTTTTCGGGCGAAAGACCGAGCCGCTCGGCTGTCTTCGGACCGCGTACGCAGCGGATGTCCCATTCGCGTGCGTCCGTGATGTCGGGTGCGGTCCCATATCCGTAGCCGCTTCCTACGACGAGCTTGTGCATGCCACCGGGCAATAGGCTCGGATTAAGGACGGTACCGACGCCGACCAGCAGGGTCTCGTCATGGACCTCGCGGAAGCCCGGCAGCAGGAAATCCCAGAGCCAGAGATTGAGATCGTCGCCAAAATTGCCGTGATGCGATTCCCAGTGGTACGGCTTCATGTCGTTCTCCAGAATGATGCCGGACGGCGGCTATTGCCTGGCGCTTGCGAGCTTGCGGGTACCCAGTTCGATCACCGTCCTGAGCAAGGCCGGATCCCGTCTGATCCAGCGGACCAGCAGTCCTAGTTCCGGTGCCTTCCCGCGGCGAAGTCGGCCTGCCTGGCTCCACAACGCCTGCCGCCGCGCTGTATTCTTATAGGAGGTGATGGATTCGATATCCCCAGGGCGTCGGGAGAAACGCTCCTCCAGTGTGTCGAGGGCTACCCACGTGTTGAACTGCTGGTGCAGGAACTGCGGAGACTGGTTGTCGATGCTGTGGAAGATATTCAGCCCCATGCCGCGCATCGCGCCGGGGGCATCGCAAAGCAGGGGTCGCCTGGCGGCAAGGATGCAGTCGCAGAAAAAGAGGACGTCTTCCGCGGCGAGCCGCAGGGAGGGCTCAAAACGAACTGTCTCGAAAATGTTCCGGGCAAGGACCATGCATGTGAGGTGAAGGAAGCTCCAGTTCTTCAGCATCACGCTCGCAAGGTCCGGCATTTCGAGGATCAGTGGCTCCTCCTGAAGCGCCGTACCCCCTTCCGCCGCCATAAGCTCCGCCATGCCGAAATGGTAGTAGAACTCCTCGCTTGCCTGCATCGAGGCCCAGTAGCAGTCTCCGCCGAAGCGTATCATGGCGTCGTGGGCATTCCGAAGATGATCCGGCAACCATTGGTCGTCGGAATCCAGGAAGGCCACATAGCGCGTGGAGGAGGGGACATTGTCGAGGCCGGTATTGCGGGCGCCGCCGGGCCCGAGATTGGTTTGCCGGATGACCGTGATCCGTGACTTCTGGTCGTCGTCGAGCGATGAAAGCTCCTCGTCGGCCGGCAGAGGGGACTGGTCGTCGACCACCAGGATATCGAAATCCTGAAAGGTCTGATCGAATACCGACTGCAGTGCCCGGCGAAGAATGCCGGGCTCCTTTTGGAAGAATGGGATCACCACGGTGAATGTCGCCATCATTTTGCCCCTGCTCTTTAAACAATGAGGGAAGCCATCGGCTCTTCGTCAGGCTGTGATGCGGCAATCCAATGCCGCGGCTCTTGCAGTCCCCTCCAGAAACAGGAACTCATCTATGGCTCCAATCCGCAGTGTGAAGACTGTCACGACGAATGTCGGCTGGAGCGTCTTGGCAAAGACCGCCACATTCGGGCTGAAGTTTGTCACCGTGCCGATTTTGGCGCGGCTGCTCAGTCCGAGCGAGTTCGGTTCCGTCGCCGTTGCACTGACGATCGTCCAGTTTCTGGCGATGATCGGGAGCGCCGGATTGACCTCGGCGCTGATCGTCGAGCCGGGGGACGATCCGGAGACTGTCCACAGCGTCTTCTGGGTCAATCTGGCCATGGCGCTCTTAATGGCCGCCGGCATTTATATCTGGGCCGCCCCGCTTGCGGCCCTCCTTGGCGCCCCGGACAGCGCCGGACTGCTGCGCGTCATGGCTTTCCTGATCCCCATCCAGCTCTCCGGCGACCTTGCCTATAGTCTGCTGGCCAAGCGTATGAACTTCAGCAAGGATGCAATGTGGAGCACCGTATCCGAAACGCTCGCCGCAATGGCCGCGGTAGCGCTCGCCTATCTCGGATTTGGCGTGTGGGCGCTCGTCGTGCAGCTTTTCGCCGCTGCCCTGATCCGCCTGTTCGGCCTCCATCTGTCGTCGGGGTACATGCCTCGTCCGGTGCTGAAGCCGCAAAAGCTGCGGCCGCTTTTCGCCTTCAGTTCGGGTGTGATGGGTTCGGAGATCGCCAACTTCGTGACCTTCCAGTCGCCGATGATCGTGATTGCCCGCCTGCTGGGACTTGCCGATGCGGGCGCCTATTCGGTCGCCAACCGTTTCGCAAGTATTCCGAATCAGGTGGTCCTGTCGGCGGTCATGGGTGTCCTGTTTCCCGCCTTCAGCCTGATGGGGGACGACCGGAAACGCCGTTCGGACGCCCTGATGCTCAGCACGCAGGTGACGACCGTTCTGCTGGCGCCGGCGATGTTCGGGCTGTGGGCGGTGGCGGAGCCGGCGATGCTGGTGATCTTCGGCAGGGAATGGGCATGGGCCTGGCCGGTTCTTGGCCTCCTTGCGCTGTCGAAGGCGATCGTCACGCCGTGCAGCACGTTCATTCCCTATCTCAAGGGGACCGGCCATGGCAGGGTTCTCCTTTGGTCCGCGGGATTGCGGGCAGTCGCCACGACGGCAGCCATAGCTGCGGGGGCGGTCTGGGGCGGCTTGACGGCGGCCCTTGCCGCGCTGTGCCTGGTGAATGCGGCGACGCTGATCGGCTATTCCTGGGCCGTGTTCAGGGTGGACAATATCCCCTTCGTGCAGGGCATGCTGACCAGCAGCAGGTCGATGCTGACGGCGCTGGTGATGGCGCTCTGCGTGCGAACCCTGCTCGATCTTCTGGAGGGCCGACTTGCCAATCCTTACGTAGAGCTGCTGGTCGGAGCTCTTGCCGGGGGACTGCTATACGCCTTGCTTCTGGTCCTGACCGAGCGTGCCCTTCTGCGGAAACTGGTCGATCTCGTCAGAGCACGCGGCGCTGTGGCGATCGAAGAGCCAGTCTGAATACCCGCCTTCCTTCGGCCATATTCGGGTTCCGGTCCCACTTATCGGACGGTCGAATGGGGATGTGATGGAGGCTTGCCGGCATCTTTTCAGCCCGGCGAGCGAGGATGCAGGCTCCATAATCAGATGCACGCTTCACCCTGCATTTCCTATGCTTTGATCCTGCCATCTAAATGCTGCGTTGCGAAAGCCACGCCCTGTGGGACCAAGGTCCGGGGTGTCTTTTTGCTGCGCCGCCACATTTTGTTCCCATCCGGACGGGATGTTTCTCCGACGCGGGCTCACGTCTGCTCTGATTGAAACGGTGGCGAGGGGAGGCGCCGCCCAAACTAGGGTGACTCGTTTGGCGGTCGATCAGAACATATCCTCCCGCATCAACCTGATGCGCATCCTGCTGATCGCGGGCATCGTGTTCGTTCACGTGCCCTACGACCAGCAGACAAGCCCGTTCAACGGGGCCAACGGGCTGTTGGACTGGCTGCGGGTCTTTCTCGGAGACAGCTTTTTCCGGATCGGCGTGCCCTGCCTGAGCGCGATCTCGGGCTACCTCCTGTTCCAGCGCGGCTGGACGGGGTTCGACTACCGGAAGGTTGTCTCCTCGAAAATCAGAACGGTGCTGGCGCCTTTCCTTCTGTGGAACCTCGGCCTCTTCGCCCTGGTGCTCCTTGTCCAGGGGTTCGGTATCGGCATCGGCTATTTTCCGGACCTGTGGCAGGCTTCCGTCAGGGAGATCCTCAGTCATGGGTTTGCGCTGGAAGGTTTTTCGGTCAACCTGCCGCTCTACTTCCTGCGCGACCTGCTGGTCTGCATCCTGCTGTCGCCGATCCTGGCCCTGTTGGTTCGGCGGTCACCGAAGCTGACATGCGGCCTGCTCTTCGCGATCGCCATCATTCCCGACGTGACGATCGGCATCGTTCTCAAGAAGTCCATCCTGTTCAGCTTCACGTTCGGGATCTATCTCGCCCTCCACCGCGTCGATGCGAAGGCCCTTGATCGGCATGCAGCAGCCGGGATCGGTCTCACTCTTGCCGCTGCTGCGGTTCTTTCGATCGGCCTCTATCGATACGGTCCGGATTTCCCGTTCTGGCTCGACCTTGCCCGCAACGCGCTGTCGATTGCAGGCGCGTTGGGTTTCTGGCTGCTGTCTGCCCTGCTGATCCGCGTGAGGGTGGGCCAGAGACTTGCGGCAACAGGAAGTCTCAGCTTCTGGATCTGCTGCGGCCATTATCCGCTGCTCGTGGTACTGTGGATGATCTGGAATCGCGCAGGCGGAAACCCCGCCCTCTATCCGTATTTCTACATAGGCGCCGTTCTCGCCACCTTCACGCTTCTCGTGGTGTCGAACCGCGTTGCCGTGAACCGTACGCCCGCCCTTTACCGGATACTGACCGGTAGCCGCGGTGCCAACTCAAATGTCGAGCCGGCAGGTGCTCCCGCTGCGTCGCGAGCGGCTCCGATGCCGCATGGCGTCGCGATGAGCCAACCGCAGAGGTAAATCATGCACAAGCACAGGAACCATAACCGGCTCAGGCCGGCGCTCTCCGCGCTCACGCTCCTCGTTGCCGTGCCTCTGGGGGCCGGTGCACAGGAAAGTGCCAACGGGAAATCCTTTGTCGAGGAATTCGACCGGCTCGACACCACCTTCTGGTACGTGTCCGACGGTTGGAACAACGGGCCTCACCAGAACTGCACTTGGTCCAAGAGGCAAGTCGTTCTCCAAGGGGGAGCTGTTGAGTTGCACCTTGCAAAGGCCAAGACGGGTGAGCGCGACTATGCCTGCGGCGAAATCCAGACACGCGCCCGCTACGGCTACGGCACTTATGAAGTTCGCATGAAGGCGGCTACGGGCTCCGGCCTGAACTCCGCCTTCTTCAGCTATATCGGCCCGGTCGACAAGAAGCCGCATGACGAGATCGACTTCGAGGTTCTCGGCAAGAACACCAACGAGGTCCAGCTCAACCAGTATGTCGCCGGAAAAGGTGGAAACGAGAAGCTGGTGCCCGTCGCCGGTGGAGCCGACAAATCGTTCAACGACTATTCCTTCATCTGGGAAAAGGACCGCCTCCGGTACTTCGTCAACGGCGAACTCGTCCACGAAGTCACGGACCGTTCGAAGATCCCCTCGAACGCCCAGAAGATCTTCCTCAGCCTCTGGGGATCGGACAGGCTGCAGAACTGGATGGGTCCTTTCTCCTATCTGGAGCCTTCCAGCATGAGCGTCGAGCGCATCGCTTTCACCGCACTCGGGGAAGAGTGCCGTTTTCCGGAATCGGTGCTCTGTGTCCTCGATTGAGCGGACCTGGGCCGCATCCACGATTGTCACGGCGGAGGCTGAGCGAATGAGGCTGCAAGTCCTGTATCTGGCGCATGATCTGGCGGATGCCGCGATCCGTCGCCGCGTGCTGATGCTGAAGCAGGGGGGGGCGAGGGTGTCGGTGGCCGGCTTCCAGCGCGCGGGAAACCTGCTGGCCGGCGAGGATGACGTGCCTACGGTGGTGCTCGGGCGCACGGCCGATGCGCGTTTCGCCCAACGTGCTTCCGCTGTCATTTCGGCAGCCTTGAGGTTGAAGTCGAGCTTGGCCGGCCTGCCGGCCCCGGATGTCATCATCGCCCGGAACCTGGAAATGCTGGCGCTCGCGGCACGTGCCTCCGCGCTCCAGGGAACGCGAGTTCCCGTGGTCTACGAATGCCTGGACGTCCATCGTCTTCTTCTGGATAGTGGGTTGAAAGGAGCACTCCTTCGGCGCGCCGAAGGCTTCTTCGGACGGCATGCATCACTCCTGCTGACCAGTTCGCCGGCCTTTGTGGTGAATTATTTCCGGAGACTGTCGCGGTTGAAGCTCCCGACGATGCTTGTCGAGAACAAGGTTCTCGATCTTTCGGGGAGCTTCGGCACCTTCACGCCGCGCCCCCGCATGCCGGAGGTCGGCAAGCCTTGGAGGATCGGCTGGTTCGGTGCCATCCGCTGCCGCAAATCGCTGGCCATCCTGACCGAGTTTGCGGAGCAGATGGAGGGCAGGGTGAAGATCGTGCTGCGGGGGCGTCCTGCGTATGGCGAATTCGGCGACTTCGATGCCTTGGTCCGGCAGTCTCCCCACATCGAATTCCACGGAGCGTACCGAAATCCCGAAGATCTTGCTGCGGTCTATGACGATGTCCAGTTCGTGTGGGCGATCGACTTCTTCGAGGAAGGGCTGAACTCGAACTGGCTGTTGCCGAACCGGCTCTACGAAGGATCGCTTTTCGGAGCGGTTCCGATCGCCCTGAAGTCGACGGAGACAGGCCGCTTCCTGGACCGGGGCGATCTCGGATTGACGCTGGAAAAGGCCGATCCGCAGGAACTGGTTCAACAGTTCAGGGCAATGGACGCGGACCGCTACCGGAGACTGTTCAATGGGCTCGCCCAGACGCCCCGTTCCATGTGGCTTGCGAATGCCGATGACTGCAGCGCGGTGGTCACCCGGCTTGCGGGATTGATGGCCGTGCCGGCTATCCAGATACCGCCCGCCACCGTGTCCTCGGTTCGTTCGTGAGGTGAGGTCATGGCAACATCGGCTGTATCCGGGATGAAGACGCTGATCGTCATTCCCTGCCTCAACGAGGCCGCCAACATGGAACGTCTTCTCCGACAGCTCGCCGCCAACCGGGGGCAGGCGGACTTCACCGCCATCGTCGCCGATGGAGGCAGCACCGACGGTACGCGCGAGATCGTCAGACGGCTGGTGCGGGAGCTCGGCGATATCGTTCTCCTCGACAACCCAAAGCGTCTGCAGGCGCCGGGAATAAATCTTGCGGTCGAGCAATTCGGTGAGGGGTGCGAATACTTCATCCGTGTCGATGCCCATGGCGATTATCCCGACGATTTCTGCCAGGTGCTCCTGCAGGAGGCCGTGAGCATGGATGCCGACTCGGTTGTGATCGGCATGAAGACGGCCGGATTCGGTGTCCTCCAGAAAGCCGCTGCCGTGGCACAGAACTCGAAGCTCGGCAACGGCGGATCCAGGCACAGGGACGGCGGTGGCGGCCAGTGGGTGGATCACGGCCATCATGCCTTGATGCGCATTGCCGCCTTTCGGGCCGTTGGCGGATACGACGAAAGCTTCAGCCACAACGAGGATGCGGAACTCGACCACCGGCTGCAAGCGGCCGGCTTCCGGATCTGGATGACCGGCAGAACCTTCATGACCTATTACCCGCGCTCAACCCTGCCGGCATTGTTCCGCCAGTATCTCGGCTACGGGCGGGGGCGGGCCCGGAACCTGCTCAAGCATCGCGCGGTTCCGAAGATTCGCCAGGCGCTTCCGCTGGCGGTCGTTCCCGCGTTCTTCGGCCTGTTCCTGGCTTTGCTCCACTGGGTCGCCGCCATCCCCTTCGTACTCTGGGCGAGCCTCTGCCTTGGCTACGGCATGTGGCTGGCGGTGGCTCAGAGAAACCCGCATGCACCGCTCGCGGCCGTCTCGGCGATGATCATGCATTTCGCCTGGTCGGCAGGCTTCTGGCTGGAACTCCTGCGCTCGAGAATGGGGAAGGTCGAATCATGACCGAAATCGGTTCCCAAGCCATGACATCCATCGATATCGGAATCTGCACATTCCGCCGACCGGAACTGCGCGAGACGCTCATCTCGCTGTTCGCACTCGCTGTTCCGTCAGGCGTCACCATCCGTCTCCTCGTTGCGGACAATGACGGGCAGCCGAGCGCGAAGCCTTTGGTGGATGAGCTCCGAAAGCTGTCACCCCATCCGATCACCTATGTGCATTGCCCGAGATCGAATATTTCCATCGCCCGAAATGCCTGCCTCACCGAAAGCACGGGTGATTTCCTGGCCTTCATAGACGACGACGAGGTCGCTTCGCCGTCATGGTTGTTGGAACTGTATCGCAAGGCTTTCGAAACCGGTGCCGATGCGGTGCTGGGCCCCGTGCGGGCGATCTATGGCGATGATTGCGTCCACTGGCTGCGCCGAGGAGATTTCCACTCGACCCGGCCTGTCTGGGTGCGCGGCGAGATCCGCACCGGCTACACCTGCAACGTCCTTCTCGACATGCGCTCGCCGCACCTTGCCGGTCGGCGCTTCGATCTCGCTCTCGGACAGAGCGGCGGCGAAGACACCGCGTTCTTCAGCGCGATGACCGATGCGGGTGGCCGGATCGCCTTCGCGCCGGAAGCGATCCTGGAAGAGCCGGTTCCGGAGAACCGGGCGAGTTTCGGCTGGCTTCTCAAGCGACGCTTCCGCTCGGGGCAGACGCACGGTCGCATCCTCGCGGGCAGGCATATGGGGGCGGCGCGTCTCCTGCGGGTCGCCCTCGCTTCGGCAAAATGCGGCTACTGCTGCGCCGCGTCTCTTGCGACTGCCTTTTCGCCGGTTGGCCGCAACCGTTTCGCCTTGCGGGCGGCGCTGCACGCCGGTGCGGTCAGCGGGCTCTTGGGTGTTCGGGAAATCCGGCAGTATGGAATGGTGGAAGCGTGATGGGCCGGGAAGACCAGATCGATGTCAGTGTCGTCATAGCCGCATTCAATGCGGAGGATACCCTTGCCAGGGCGATCGACAGCGCACTGGCGCAGGAAGGCGTCTCGATCGAAGTTATCGTGGTGGATGACTGCTCGACAGACGGCACCGCCGCCATCGCCCTCCGCTATCACGATCCGCGGGTCCGGCTGCTGCGGCAACTGCAGAACGGCGGGCCGGGAAGAGCCCGCAATGCCGGCTTGCTGGCGGCCCAGGGAGAGTGGGTGGCGATCCTCGATTCCGACGATGCCATGTCGCCTGTCCGGCTGTCCAGGATGACGGAACGTGCTGGAGAAACCGGCGCGCAGGTGGTGGTCGACGATCTCGACGTCGTTCCGATGACAGGTGGAGCGCCGCAAAGAATGTTCGGCGAGGCGGAACTCAGTCGGGCCGGTGAGCTGACACTGGCAGACTACATCGACTCTAACGTTATCTTCCGGAGCACGTTCAATTACGGCTACATGAAACCGGTCTTCCGGCGCGACTTCCTGCTTCGACATGATCTGTGGTTCGATGAAACGCTCCGCATCGGAGAGGACTACGTCCTCATGGCCTCGGCGCTCGCCTGCGGCGCCCGATGTGTCGTCGAGCCCTCCGCAGGCTATGTCTATCATCTGAGGGAGGGCTCCATCTCGCGCGTGCTTGAGCGGCACCATCTGGATTCGATGCTTGCAGCCGACGAGGCTTTTCTAGCGCGATTCAAGCTCTCTTCTTCCGCGCGTGCCGCGCAGAGCCGCAGGACGCGCAGCCTCGTGGAGGCGCGCTCCTTCCTCACCCTCGTAGAGGAGATCAAGAAAAAGTCTCTCGGCGGGATCCTCAAAACTGCGTTCCGCAATCCGCGTGCCGTCAGGCACCTGAGGATGCCGATCGCCGTTCGCATGCGCCGGCTCATGGGAGCAGCCGGCGTCAATCCAATCGGATAGGGCAAGCCCTCCAGAAAGGACCAAGTCATGAAGCACTGCAAGCCAGTCCGCAAGACAGTGATACCGGTTGCAGGAAACGGAACCCGCTTCCTTCCCGCCACGAAGGCGATGCCCAAGGAAATGTTGACGATCGTCGATCGGCCGGTGGTGCAATATGCCGTGGACGAGGCCATGCAGGCGGGCATAGAGAACATCATCTTCGTGACCAGCCGCAACAAGACCGCGATTGAGGATTACTTCGACAGCACACCAGAACTGGTCTCCTCCCTCACGCGCTCCGGCAAGACTGCCCAGGTCGCGCAGCTGGAAAAAATGCTGCCGGTCGCCGGTACCGTCAGCTACACGCGCCAGCAGGTTCCGCTCGGCCTCGGCCACGCCGTGTGGTGCGCCCGCGAACTTGTCGGAGACGAGCCCTTCGCGCTCCTGCTTCCCGACATGGTGTCGTTCGGCTCGCAAGGATGCATGGCCGGCCTCATGGACCTTTATCACGAAGTCGGCGGGAACGTGATCGCCGTCGAGGAATGCGCGCCGCAGGAAACCTCCAGTTATGGCATCGTCGGTGTCGGCAGCCAGGTCGAGCACGGTTTCGAGGTGACGGACATGGTGGAGAAACCCGATCCGGCCGTGGCACCGTCCAACTACTACCTGAACGGTCGATATATCCTGCAGCCCGAGATCTTCGAGCTTCTGGCGTCGCAAGAGCGTGGTGCCGGAAACGAGATTCAGCTGACCGACAGCATGCAGCGGCTGGCAGCCCTACAGCCGTTCCATGCCCATCCTTATGCAGGCCGCACCTTCGATTGCGGCAGCAAGCGCGGTTTCATCGAAGCGAATGTCGCTTTCGCCATGCTGAGGTCGGATATGGGTGATGAACTCGCCCAATCGATCCAGATCCTTGTGAACGACCGTAACCGTCAGATGAAGGCGGCCTGAGCCGCAGAAATACGGGAGGCGCCGCTCCAGATGCCTCCCAACACGACAGCCGAGGCGACATGACCATGGATCAGCTAAATTTTCGACCGAAGCCGGGTTTTCATAACCAGGCCCCTGTGGGCGACAGCTTCATCGACCTGGACAGGCTGTGGAGCGCGGTTGTCCGCCGGTTGGGGATCATCATCGCCTGCGTGATTGCAGCAATTGTCCTCGCCGGGCTTTATCTGTTCATAGCGCAGCCGGTCTATACGGCGATGACGCAGATCCTCATCGACGAGAACCTCTCTCGCTTCGCCGAGGAAGAGGAGAATGTCCAGACGGCCCAGCAGATCGACAACCGCATGTCGAGCGCAGTGGAGATCCTGAAATCGAAGACGCTGGCGCTGAGGGTGGTGGACGAGGCCGAGCTCGCCCAGAACGACCTTATCGTCGATCCGCCGAAATCACCTGGTGATCTGGCAAAGGGTGCCGTCCGAAGCGTCATGTCCGCATTGCTCCCTGGAGGGCCGCCGGCAAGCGAGGAAGCGATGCGGGCCGGTCGCCGGGAGAAGGCCGCGGCGGTCCTGCAGCAGTCGCTGACCGTCGAACGGGTCGGGCGCAGTTCCGTCATCGCCGTTGCCATCCGTTCGCCGGATCCGCTGCTCTCGGCGGGAATCGCCAAGACCTATGCAAGCGCCTATCTGGAGGAACAGCTCAATGCCAACTTCGACGCGACGGAGCGTGCCTCCGTCTGGCTCCAGGAGCGGCTGACGGATCTCAATACGCGCTCGCAGCAGGCGGCCCTGGCGGTCGAGCAGTACAAGATCGAGCATGGGCTGGTGTCCCCGCGGGGAGAACTGCTGTCGACGCAGCAACTGGCGGACCTCAACAGCCAACTCATCGTGGCACAAGCCGATGCCGCCACCGCGTCCGCACGCTACGAGCAGTACAAGGCAATCCTGGATCAGGGGCCGGAAGCAGCCGTCAACAACGCCGTCGTTTCCTCGCGAGACGCGGACAACTCGATCCTGCAGGATCTGCGCAAGCGGTACACGACGATCGATGATCGCGAACGGGGCATCATCCAGCAGTACGGCGCCGATCATCCCCAGGCTCTCGCTCTGAAGACCGAGAAGGAAGATCTGTCTCGGCAGATTTTCGCGGAGCTTCAGCAACTGACGGGAAGCTTCCGGAACGAGTATGAGGTCGCCAGCTCACGGGAAAAATCGTTGCGGGAAAGCATAGAGAAGGTCGCGGGAAACAATTCCCAGGCGAACGTCTCCATGGTGCAGCTGGCGGAGCTGGAACAGAAGGCGGCAGCCTTGAAGACCCTCTACCAGTCCTATCTCGCCCGTTTCGAGCAGGCATCCCAACAGCAATCCTTTCCGATCGCAAAGGCGCGGGTGATCTCGGAGGCGGGTGTACCGACCGCCCCGTCAAGTCCGAGAAAGACGCTGACCATGGCGCTCTCCGTGGTCCTCGGGGTGTTGGCCGGCGGCGCGGTTGCGGCGCTCTTGGAATTCCGTGAGCGCTTCTTCCGTACCGGTGACGATGTGCAGGAAAAGTTGGGTTTTCGTTTCCTCGGCTATCTGCCGCATGTCGGCACTCCGAAGACCGGTTCGGTCTCGGTGGCCGCCGCCGATGCGGTGCAGGCATCTTCAGGCGAAGGAGAGCCCGCGGACTTCCGGCAGATGATGCGCGTGGCGGTGGATTCGCCACGCTCCTACTTCGCCGAAACCCTCCGCAACACGCGGTTGGCCTGCGATGTCGTGCTGCAGGGTCGGAAATGCCGCGTCATCGGCGTGGTCTCGTGCTTGCCCGGCGAGGGCAAATCGACGGTTTCCGCCAATTTCGCCGGGCTGCTTGCCTCCAGCGGGCTGCGTACTCTCGTCATCGACGCCGATCTTCGCAATCCGGGCCTGACAAAGATGCTGGCGACCGAACCTGAAACGGGGCTGGTGGAGGTGGCGCTGCAGGAGATCGAATGGACGAAAGCCGTCCGCGTCGACCGGCGCTCGAAGCTTGCGATCATGCCGATCGCAAGCCGCGGAAAGAAGGTCGCCCATACGAGCGAACTGCTGTCTTCCTCCGGGATGACACAGTTTCTCGACAGCGTTCGGGAAACGTTCGATGTCATCGTGGTGGATCTGGCACCGCTGGTTCCGGTTATCGACGCCAAGGCCTTCGAACCGTATGTCGATGGGTTTGTCTTCGTGGCGAAGTGGGGCGTCACTCCGGCGAAGACCGTGCAGAACGTGTTGTGGGCCGAGCCGGAAATTGCGGCAAAGACGATCGGCCTCGTGCTTAACGACACGGACATGTCGCAGTTATCGCGATATGCCGACCCGGGCGCTCCGGAGCAGTTTCGCGAGCAGTACATGACCTATTACCAGAGCTGACCTACAGTGCCGCCTGGGCCGCCACGTTGCGCGCCCGCGAAACCCAGGCTGCGCCCTCGCGGGCATGGAGGAAGCCATTCGAAAGGGGCGCGGCGGGGTAGATTTCCTGGATGCGGGCGACCGCCTCGTCGGCGCTGATCCGCTCCTGAAGGATGTCGTTGAACACCGCGGAGATCGCGATCATGTCGCAGTCTTGCGGCGACAGCCGGAATCGGGAAATGCCGGCCGCCCGCAAAGCAGGCACCTCGGCGGCCACCATCTGGCAGGTATGGGAGACGGTCTGGACTCCGTTCAGCACCAGGAAGGATTGCCGGTCGAGAGTCCTGACAGGAAGCCCGTCGGGCTCCTCGCCGCAAACGAACTGGCAGTTGTCCTTGATGTACCCCTTGGATCTGGCATGGGCGCATCGCGCCGAGATGGCCAGCGGCATCCGGCCGAAGGCGAAGATCTCGTACTCCACGTCCGGCGCCCCTTCCGCGATGGCCGAAATGGAATCCATCGGCAGTTCCGGCGGCAAGCATATGGTTTCTGCTCCCCGCGCAGCGAGAAGCCGTGCGGTGGCGGCATTGTAGACATTGATGAGCGGTCCGATCACATGAGGCTTGCCGGTCAGAAGCCCCAGCGCGGAAAGGTCGCTCGCCTCAACCAGGCCGGTCGCCGCCGCGATCAGGTTGCGGACATGCTGACTTTCCCTCTCCAGCGTAACCATGGCGAGCGTCGAGAAGACGACCTCCTTGCCGGC
>JAEWKX010000333.1 GCA_023393575.1 Pseudomonadota bacterium | reverse complement strand
GGCATGACCTTCGTCGGGATCGATGCGCTCGCGCAGCAGATCGTTTTCGGCCTCGTCCTTATCGGCGCCGTCAGCGTCAGCATAACCCGGGCACCGCGGGGCATTCTGAAATAGGGCGCGCGCCGGTTTCCATCTTCTATCCTGTCCATTGAGAGGAACGACATGATACTCGACAGATTCAGACTTGACGGCCAGGTCGCCCTGGTCACCGGCGGCACCAAGGGCATCGGGCTCGCTATCGCGCAAGCCTTCGGCGAAGTGGGAGCCCGCGTGGTCATCAGCGGCCGGGTCCTGCCGCAGGAATCGGCAGACCAGCTAGGCAGCGCCGGCGTGGCCTATGATTTCATCGAAGCCGACCTTCGGGAGGCCGGCGCCTCCGACGCGCTCGTCGACGCGACCGTGGCGAAAACGGGCGGCCTGGACATCCTCGTCAACAATGCCGGCGTTGCCATTCACGGCGAAACGCCCGATTTCACCGACGATCTGTGGCGCCAGATCATGAGCATCAACCTGGACGCCGTGTTCCGCACGGCGCGTGCGGCGCTGAAACCCATGTTCGCCAAAGGCTCCGGCGTGATCTGCAATATCGGTTCCATGTCCGGCATCGTTTCGAACATCCCCCAGCAGCAGGTCGCCTACAACACGTCCAAGGCAGGCGTGCACATGATGACCAAGAGCCTGGCGAGCGAGCTGGCACCGCGCAACATCCGCGTCAATGCCGTCGCGCCGGGCTATATCGACACCGACATGTCGCGCGGCGGCATGAAAAACCCCGAGTGGTGGCCGACGTGGAGCGGCATGACGCCCATGGGCCGTGTCGGCCAGCCGGAAGAGGTTGCCACGGCCGCCCTGTTCCTGTGCTCACCCGCCGGCGGCTACTGCACCGGCGAAGTCGTCGTGGTCGATGGCGGCTACACGACGCGATAAGCTGGCAAAGCGGAGAAAACAATGAAACTCAAGGACAAGGTAGCCGTCATCACCGGCGGCGCTCAAGGAATCGGTGCAGCAATCGCCAGGGCCTATGCTGCGGAAGGTGCGCATGTCGTGATTGCAGACGTCGCTTTGGATACGGCCCGGTCGCTGGCGAGCGACCTCGGTGGCAAGGCGATGGGCATCCACCTCGACGTACGGGACCGAGCCTCGATAGACGCAATGATCTCCGAAGTGGAGACCCAACTCGGCGGCATCGATATTCTCGTCAACAATGCCGCAGTCTTCGACATGGGACCCTTGCTGGATATCACCGAAACGAGCTTCGACCGGCAGTTCGATATCAACGTGAAGGGCCTGCTGTTCACGTTGCAGGCGGTCGCCAAGCAGATGATAGCACAAGGACGCGGGGGCAAGATCATCAACATGGCATCGCAGGCGGGACGTCGCGGCGAGCCGCTCGTGGCCGTATACTGCGCCACCAAGGCGGCCGTGATCAGCCTCACCCAGTCGTCGGGTTTGGCGCTGATCAAGCATGGCATCAATGTAAACGGGATCGCGCCTGGTGTCGTCGACACGCCGATGTGGGACCAGGTGGATTCACTCTTTGCGAAATACGAAAACCTGCCTCTCGGCGAGAAGAAACGGCAGGTCGGCCTGGCCGTGCCGATGGGTCGAATGGGCAGGCCGGAGGATTACGGAGGCGCCGCCGTGTTCCTTGCCTCGACCGAAGCCGACTACGTCCTTGCGCAAACCCTGAACGTCGACGGCGGAAACTGGATGAGCTGAGCCGTGAAGAAGGTCGTGACCATAGGTGAAATCGTGGTGGAGATCATGGCCACCACGCGCGGTGAGGGCTTTCTCGAGCCCTCGATGCTGCTTGGGCCTTTTCCGTCCGGCGCGCCGGCGATATTCATCGATCAGGTCGCCCGGATGGGCCTGCCGTGCGGCATAGTAAGCTGCGTCGGCGACGACGATTTCGGTCGCATCAATATCGATCGCCTACGGCGCGACGGGGTAGACTGCTCTGCGATCGCTATTGATGTCGAGCGTCCGACGGGCAGTGCTTTCGTGAGGTATCGTGAGTCCGGCACGCGCGATTTCGTGTTCAACATCCGCCATAGCGCGTGCGCCTCCATCTCCCTGACGGATGCGGCACGCGCCTTGGTGGAGGAAGCCGGCCACCTGCATATCATGGGATCCTCGCTGGCCTCCGAGGCTGTTCTCCGCGTGGTAACGGACGCCATCAGGACGATCCGCAGCGCCGGCGGAACGATATCCTTCGACCCCAACATCCGCAAAGAAATCCTGGGCCTGCCGGGGATGCGTCCCGCACTGGAGGACATCCTCAACAATTGCGATCTGTTCCTGCCGAGCGGTGATGAACTTTATCTGTTCTGCAACGCCCGGACCGAAGCTGAAGCCATCCGCGAGATCCTGTCGATGGGAGTGAAGGCTGTAGCGCTCAAGCGCGGTGCTGACGGTTCAAGTTACTTCGATGGCAGGGAAGAAGTTTCGGTGCCTGCCCATAGGGTCGAAGAAATCGATCCGACCGGTGCCGGCGATTGCTTCGGCGGCGCCTTCGTCAGTTGCTGGCTGCGTGGAATCGCTCCCGAAGATGCGCTTGCTCTGGCCAACGCCGCCGGCGCTCTCGCTGTCGGGAAACAGGGTCCGATGGAGGGTGCCGCGACTCTTTCGGAGATAACGGCCTTCTGCGGGAGACGCCGATGACCCCGACACAGTTTCTTCGCGATCTGCCGAGGCGGCGCCGCGCCGGCGAAAGGATCGGCATTGCGTCCATATGTTCTGCCCATCCCATGGTCCTGGAGACCACGCTGCGGCACGGCCTGGCATCCGATCACCCGGTGTTGATCGAGGCCACGTGCAACCAGGTCAACCAGCACGGCGGCTATACGGGGATGACCCCGATCGCCTTCCGGAAACTCGTGGAAAGCATCGCAGAAAAAGTCGGTTTTCCCGTCGAACGGCTCATCCTGGGCGGGGATCATCTCGGACCCAATCCCTGGCGGCACCTGCCGGCGGAACGTGCGATGGATGAGGCACGGGTCATGATCCAGGCCTATGTCG
>JAEWKX010000320.1 GCA_023393575.1 Pseudomonadota bacterium | reverse complement strand
GTTCCTGCTCGAGGAGAAGACATCATGGCGGCGACGAAGGACGAGCTTGGGCCCATCGTATCCTCCGGCCATCTGGCAAGCGGCGCGCTGCCGGCCCTGTCGGAAATCGAGTTCGGCCTGATCATGCTGAATCATGCCTTCAACCGCTGGATGGTGCGCTGCATGGCAGCGGCGGGCGTGCCCGATCTCTCGCCGGTCGATATCCTGGTGCTGCACAACATCAACAGCCGCAATAAGCCGAAGACGCTCGCCGACATCTGCCTCGTCCTCAACATCGAGGACACCCACGTCGTCACTTATGCGCTGAAGAAGCTGGAGCGGCTGAGGCTGGTCAAGTCCGGCCGGCGCGGTAAGGAGAAGCTGGTGATGGTGACGGAAGAGGGATCGGAAGCCTGCGTCCGCTACAAGGCAATGCGCGAAAGCCTGCTGGTAAAGTCCGTGCTGGCCACCGAGGTTTCCGCCGACAATCTCTCGGAGGTCGCCGCAAGGCTTCGTGCGCTCTCGGGCCATTACGACCAGGCGGCGCGGGCTGCAGCCTCGCTCTAGGGGAAGCGAGCGGCTCTCCACCCTTCCATTCCGCCGCCGTGCCGGGACTCCCATGTTTCCGCGTCATGCGTTGTGGCTTGTGCGCCACAGGTTGGAAGATAAGGGGGAAGAATTCCAAATCGGAAGAATGGGACACAATTGGGCCAGTCCCGTGTGCTGCTGCGGAGGAGGGAGGTTAAACTTGTAGTGTGCCGCGCACACAGGACGTAACATGACGCGTGTCTTCCCTTGCCTGCGAGGCCTCGGATTCCTGGCCTTGATCGGATTGCTTTCCGCCTGCGTGAGCAATTCGGCGACCTCTCCCTCCCCGATCGCGGCGGCATCACCTGCGCCCGCCCATTTCCGCGCCGACATCGAGCGGTCCGAGCCGGAAGATCCCGCTGCCATGTATGCTGCAAGGCTGGACCACGGCTTTGATGTCCCGGCTGTGGACGTGTCGAAGCTCCCGGTCGAGCATTACCGGCAGGAGGTCGATTACGCGACATCGGAGGCGCCTGGCACCGTGGTCGTGGATCAGGCCGAGCGCTACCTCTATTTCGTCATGCCCCATGGCCGGGCGATGCGTTATACGGTGGCCGTCGGTCCTGCGAGCCGCAATTTTACCGGTGAGGCGATCATCGATCGGAAGGCCGCCTGGCCGCGCTGGACACCGACGGCCAACATGATCAGGCGGAGCCCCGAGCACTACGGGCGATTCAAGGACGGTGTGGATGGAGGCCCCGGCAATCCCATGGGCGCCCGTGCGCTCTACATCCAGAAGGATGGCGTCGATACCTATTATCGCGTCCACGGCACGAACGATCCCTCCTCGATCGGCAAGGCCGTCTCCGCGGGATGCATCCGTCTCCTGAACCAGGATGCCATGGATCTCTACGAGCGTGTCCAGATCGGCGCACGCATCGTGGTTCTGTGAAAGCGCAACCCGGGTTTCAGCAAAGAAGCGCCCCGGTCAGCGGATGATCGGGATCGGCGAGGCCCTCGATCACGTTGAAATGGTGCCGGTCCGGCTCTTCGATCACCTCGGTTTCCGCTCCGAGACCCTTCCAGATGCTGGCGAGCAGCGCATTCTGGCGAAGAAATTCCGATCGTTCCGATGCGCCCGCCCAGCAGACCAGCCGGGTCCCGGGAATCGGGTCGAGCAGCGCCGGGCTTTCCCGCCATGCTTCCTGCCGGTCGATCCTCAACTGCCCGTTCATGGCGGTGTGCATCAGCGGCCGCAGATCGTGCAGGCCCGAAAGCGATACCGTGCGGACGATGCGGCTGCGGATCTCTTCTGGAAGGGGAGACGTGACGGTGACCATCCGCGTCACGAGATGACCGCCGGCAGAATGACCGGCCAGACGGATGGGGCCGGCGACCAGTTCGGCCGCCTTCACGATGGCGTCGGCCACCTCGGCCGTGATCCCGGCGATGCGGATGTCGGGGCACAGGGTGTAGGAAGGCATCGCCACGGCATAGCCCCGCTCGACGGCGCCGCGAGCCAGGTGGGACCAGTAGGACTTGTCGAGCCGCAACCAGAAGCCGCCATGGACGAAGACGACGAGGCCTGCGGGATCCGTTGCCGGCAGGAACAGGTCGAGATGGTTGCGCTCGCCCTCGCCATAGCGGATGTCCAGGTTGGCGTGGCCCGCACCTTCCAGTGCTTGGCGGTAGGCCCGCGCCGGCTCGACCCAGAGCCCCGGCCACCGCTCGCCTCCGGGAATGTTCGGGCCATTGGCATAGGCATCGTCCCAGTCGGTAATCCGATGTCGCATGTCATCTCCCAGGTATAGCGTGTCCGCCCGGCATACTGGCATCCGGCGGCCTGCAAAAAAAGAGGGCGCGACCGCTACACGAAAATTATTACAAACTTAAAATTTCTCTCTTGCCTGTAGGCTGGAGCGGTGCTTTTCTGGTGAAAAGGCAAAAATGCCGCGGCCGCCACACCGGAACATCCGGGTTGGCAGACCAGAAGAGCGCATGGGAACTCGATGATGAAACTGGGACCGACGGGCCATCTGGATACGTTTGCGCGCGACCATCTTCCGCCGGAGGATCAGTGGCCGGAGTTTCTTCTCGGCGGCTTTGATTACCCCGAGTGGCTGAATGCCGGTGTCGAGTTGACCGATCGCATGGTCGAACGCGGTTTCGGGGACCATACGGCGCTTATCGGCAACGGCCGCCGGAGGACCTATAAGGAGCTTTCCGACTGGACCAACCGCATCGCCCGGGCGCTGGTCGAGGATTACGGCCTCAAGCCCGGCAACCGGGTGCTTATCCGTTCCGCCAACAATCCGGCGATGGTCGCTTGCTGGCTGGCTGCCACCAAGGCCGGCGCGGTGGTGGTCAACACCATGCCGATGCTCAGGGCAGGCGAACTGGCCAAGGTCGTGGAAAAGGCAGAGGTGTCGATGGCGCTCTGCGACACACGTCTGATGGACGAACTGGTGGCGGTCGCCAAGGAGAGCCGGTTCCTCGGGCAGGTGATCGGTTTCGACGGCACAGCCAATCACGATGCCGAACTCGATCGCGCAGCCCTCGACAAGCCGGTGAAGTTCGAGGCCGTGAGGACCGGTCGCGACGACGTCGCCCTGCTCGGCTTCACCTCCGGCTCGACGGGGGTGCCGAAGGCAACCATGCACTTCCACCGCGACATCCTGATCATCGCGGATGCTTACGCCAGGGAAGTCTTGAAGGTGACGCCGGAGGACATCTTTGTCGGCTCCCCGCCGCTCGCCTTCACCTTCGGGCTTGGCGGGCTTGCGGTCTTCCCCTTGCGTTTCGGTGCGGCGGCCACGCTTCTGGAGCAGGCGACGCCTCCGAAGATGATCGAGATCATCGAGACCTACAAGGCGACCGTCTGCTTCACCGCGCCGACGGCCTACCGCGCAATGCTCGCGGCAATGGACAAAGGCGCGGACCTTTCCTCGCTGCGCGTCGCGGTGTCGGCAGGCGAAACGCTGCCGGCGCCGGTCTACGAGGAGTGGGTGCGCAAGACCGGAAAGCCGATCATCGACGGCATCGGCTCGACGGAAATGCTGCATATCTTCATCTCCAACAGGCTCGACGATTCCAGGGCGGCCTGCACGGGCAAGCCCTTGGCCGGCTATCAAGCCATGGTGGTCGACGAGGATATGCGCGAGGTCGAGCCGGGGACGGTCGGCAAGCTCGCGGTCAAGGGTCCCATCGGCTGCCGCTATCTCGCCGACGACCGGCAGCGGGACTACGTCCGCGACGGCTGGAACCTGACGGGCGATTCGTTCGTGCGGGACGAGGACGGCTATTTCCATTTCACGGCCCGCTCGGACGACATGATCATATCGGCCGGCTACAACATCGCCGGTCCCGAAGTCGAGGCGGCGCTCCTGAAGCACGAAGCGGTGGCCGAATGTGCGGTGATCGGCGCACCCGATGCGGAACGGGGCTCGATCGTGGAGGCACATGTGGTGCTGGTGGATCGCCGCGCGGCCTGCGATGCCATGGCCAGGCTCCTGCAGGAGCACGTCAAGAAGGTGATCGCCCCCTACAAGTATCCCCGCTCCATAGTCTTCACCGATACCCTGCCGAAGACGGAATCGGGCAAGATCCAGCGGTTCAGGCTGAAACAGGCGAGAGCGGCATGAGACGGTGGCGGGGACCGGAAAAACCGTTGCCTGCCGCTTCGGCAGTGGACGTTCTTTTGCAAGTGTGGAAGGTATCGAGGATACCGTTCGGCGGGGATGCCGAGGATGGAATCCGGCTGCGGGATCAAGGGGTCCGGGGCCAGGGGTGGAACATAAAAGAACAATTGGGAGCTTACAGATGAAAAAACTGGTTTCTGCAGCCACGCTGGCGCTCGGCATGGGCGTCTCCGGCCTTGCCTTCGCCGAGCCGGTGAAGATCGGCATGATCACGACCCTTTCGGGCGGCGGGGCCGGTCTCGGCATCGATACGCGCGCCGGCTTCATGCTGGCGATCAAGCAGGCAGGCAACAGCGAGATCGAGGTCATCACCGAGGACGATGGGCAGAAGCCGGAACTGGCCGTCCATATCGCCGACAAGATGATCCAGAGCGACCAGGTCGACATCC
>JAEWKX010000187.1 GCA_023393575.1 Pseudomonadota bacterium | reverse complement strand
AGGAACAGGTTCTGGCGGCGCTGGCCAAGGTTCGCGGCCCCGATCTCACCCATGACGTCGTGTCCCTGAAGATGGTCTCCGACGTCTTCATCTCCGACAACAAGGTGTATTTCTCGATCACGGTGCCGGCGGACCAGGCGGAACGACTGGAGCCGCTGCGGGCCGCGGCGGAGCGGTCGGTGAAGGCGATCCCGGGCGTCAAGGGTGCCGTGGTGACGCTCACCGCCGACCGCAAGGCCGGCGCGCCCGCCGCGTCGCCTCCGCGCCCGCAGCCTGCCGCCGCGCCGCATTCGCACGCTGCACCGGGCCGTCAGGCGAAGGCCGGTGTCCCGGGTGTGGGCAAGATCATTGCCGTCGCGTCCGGCAAGGGTGGGGTCGGCAAGTCCCCCACCGCGGTCAACCTGGCGCTTGGGCTCAGTGCGAACGGCCTGCGGGTAGGCATTCTCGATGCCGACATCTACGGGCCGTCGATCCCGCGCCTCCTGAAGATTTCCGGCCGGCCCCAGCAGATCGAGAACCGCATCATCAAGCCGATGGAGAACTACGGGCTGAAAGCCATGTCGATGGGTTTCCTCGTCGACGAGGAGACCGCCATGATCTGGCGTGGACCCATGGTCCAGTCGGCCCTGCTTCAGATGCTGCGCGAGGTTGCCTGGAGCGATCTCGACGTGCTGGTGGTCGACATGCCCCCCGGCACCGGCGACGTGCAACTGACGATGGCGCAGCAGGTGCCGCTGGCAGGGGCGGTCATCGTTTCCACGCCGCAGGACCTGGCGCTGATCGACGCCCGCAAGGCCATCACCATGTTCCGCAAGGTGGAGGTGCCGCTCCTCGGCATCATCGAGAACATGAGCTATTTCCTCGCCCCCGATACTGGCGCCCGCTACGACATCTTCGGCCACGGCGGCGCGCGCGACGAGGCGGGGCGTATCGGTGTCCCCTTTCTGGGCGAGGTGCCGCTGACGATCGAGATCCGCGAGACGTCGGATGTCGGCACCCCTGTCGTGGTAGCAGAGCCCGACGGGCCGCCGGCCGGGATCTACCGCGACATCGCGGCGAAGGTCTGGGCTGAGTTGCAGGGACGGGCGGCAAGACCGGCCCCGGCCATCGTCTTCGACTAAGGTTTTGAGCCGTCCCCGTCGCGACACTTGATTCGGCCGGTGGACCTCGCTATAGGCCGCTGCCGCTAAGGTCGAGAGCCGGATGCCACGGAACCCGGAGACGGGTCGGGCGTTTCAGGCGGAGAAACTCGGCCAGTCACGGAGCTTGAACGGGCGCATTTTCCTTGGTCGCCCTTGCGCCTTCTCGACGAGACTTCCCGTCCGTCGGTCCCTACCGATCCCCACATCATTGTTTGCTTGAAAGGCTGGCGCATGGCGCCAGGCGCACCTATGGCGGTTGCATCTGATCGTGAATCGTCTCCCTCGTCCTCCCGCCACGGCCTCTTTGCGGCGGCCCTTGGCTCTGTTGGCGTCGTCTACGGCGACATCGGGACGAGCCCCCTCTACGCCTTCCGCGAGGCGCTGAAGCCGATCGGCCATGACGGCGTCACCCGCATCGAGATCATCGGGCTGATCTCGCTGATGATCTGGTCGCTCACCATCGTCGTCACCGTAAAATATGTGCTTTTCCTGCTGCGGGCCGACAACGACGGCGAGGGCGGTACCCTCTCGCTGCTCGCGCTGCTCACCAAGGGCGCCAGCGCGCACCGCGCCGGATTGATGGTCCTGGGCCTCGTCGGCGCAGCCCTGTTCCTCGGCGACGCGATGATCACGCCGGCGCTCTCGGTGCTCTCCGCCGTCGAAGGCCTGAAACTCGTGGCCCCGGACACCGGACCGATGATCCTCCCGATCGCCGTCGCCATCCTCATCTTCCTGTTTGCGATCCAGTCGAAGGGGACGGGACATGTCGCCCGCTTCTTCGGGCCGATCACTGCAGTCTGGTTCCTCGTCATGGGTGCCGGCGGGATACTGCACATCTCCGACGACTTCGGCATCCTGGCAGCCTTCAACCCGCTTCACGCGGTCCGGTTCATGCTGCGCGAGGGGTTCCTCGGGATCGTCGTCCTGGGCGCCGTCTTTCTGACCGTGACGGGGGCGGAGGCGCTTTACGCCGACCTCGGCCATTTCGGCCGTCGACCGATCCAGTGGGCATGGTTCGTCCTTGTCTTCCCGGCCTTGACCCTGAACTATCTCGGGCAGGGGGCCATGGTTCTCCATCATCCGCAGGCCATGTCCGATCCGTTCTACCTGATGTTTCCGGACTGGTTCCTGCTGCCCGTCGTCATTCTTGCAACGGCAGCGACCATTATCGCCAGCCAGGCTGTCATCACCGGCGCCTTTTCGCTGGTGCGCCAGGCGATCCACCTCGGATACCTGCCGCGCATGGAGATGCTGTTTACGTCCGAGACCAATACCGGGCAGATCTTCCTGCCCTCGGTGAACATGCTGCTTTTCCTCGGGGTGATCGGCCTCGTGCTCACCTTCGGTAGTTCGGAGGCTCTGGCCACCGCTTACGGTATATCGGTTACCGGGGCGATGGTGGTCACGAGCCTGATGGCCTTCGAATTCGTACGGGTCCGCTGGAACTGGTCGCTGTGGATGGCGATTGCCGCCCTTGCGCCGCTTCTGGCTCTCGAACTGGTCTTCCTCGGCGCGAACCTCCTCAAGCTGCATGACGGCGGCTACGTCCCCGTCCTTATGGCGGTCGGGTTTACGATCGTCATGTGGACGTGGAAGCGCGGAAGCACGATCCTGTTCGAAAAGACCCGCAAGGTGGACGTGCCGCTCGCCAGCTTCGCACCCATGATCGCGCGCAGGAGCGACAACGCGCCGGTCTCCGTTCCGGGCGTCGCCATCTTCCTGACCAGCGATCCGGAAACTGCGCCTGCCGCCCTTCTGCACAACATCAAGCACAACCATGTCCTGCACGAGAAGAACGTGGTCCTCACCGTGCAGACCGTGAACGAGCCGCGGGTCTCCGCGGAGGACCGGTTCCGCATCACCAAGCTCTCCGAACGCTTCATCCTGATCGAACTGCGCTTCGGCTTCATGCAGACCCACAACGTTTCGCGGGCGCTCGCGCAGCTTCGCAAAGCCGGCTTCAAATTCGATATCATGTCGACGTCCTTCTACCTTGGCCGCCGGAAGCTTGTTCCTGGCGCCGAATCAGGAATGCCGATGTGGCAGGATCGGCTGTTCATCGCGCTCGCCAATTCGGCCACCGATCCGTCCGATTATTTCCGCCTGCCGGCCAACCGGGTGGTGGAGCTCGGCTCGCAGGTGATCATCTGACATTTATGTGAGATTGCTGATTTTCTGCCGTGACGCCGTATCTCGCCCGTCACCGTTAACCCGGCATCAAGGTTAATGATCGATTCTCCACGGGTCGCTGTTGCCTGTGGAGTCTCTCGTTTTGCGTTCGAAGTTCGTTCTGAGTCGCAAGTCCCGCACCCGCCTGAATGCCTGGACCGCTCCTGTCGTCTTCGGTCTTGCGTCCTGGCTGGCCTTCCCTTCCGCGGCCGCGCACGGTGACCTTTCCGATCTTTTCTCCGGCCTCGATGCCAGCCATAGATGGCGGATCGTCCTTACCCAGTCCCCGGCGGGATCCATCCACTCCTCCGAACTCGCCTTTCCGGCCATGGAAGGCCTGGTTCCGGCCGATGCCGGCGTGACCCTGCCGAACGGCGGCAAGGTGGCGTTCGTCGGCGGGGCGGCTGAGCCGGAGGCGACCCCCGACGAGGATCGCGTCAACCGCAAGGCGAAGAAGGGGCGCATCGTTGCCGTCGTCCCGATGCAGCCGCCGAAGGCCTTCAGTGCCGGATCGGTTCTCCAGCGGACGAGTGCGCTGAGGCTGCCGCTGGAGACCGAGGAAAAACTCGCCACGTTCGCCAAGCCCGGCAAGGCCGCCGCGCAGGTCGAACTGGCGGAATTCTATTTCCGCAAGGAGGAGAAGACGAACCCGGACGTCTCGCCGATGATCGCCGACCTGGTCACCAACGACAAGGCCGACGTCCTGGCCACCGCCTACGCACCGGCCGAGCCCGATTTCGCGCGCGAATCGCCCTTCGACGCGGTCCTGAAGAAGCCGGAGGCCGGCCGCTTCATTCCGCCGATCGGACCGGACGACCATGCCTGGGCGGCCACGACTCTTCCGGCGGAGGCCTTTTCCGCCCGCGAGCAGCAGTGCCTCGCCTCCGGGATTTACTTCGAGGCGCGCGGGGAATCGGCGCGAGGGCAGGCCGCGGTGGCGCAGGTGATCCTCAACCGCGTCCGCAATCCGGCCTATCCGAAGACCATCTGCGGCGTCGTCTACCAGAACGAGGACTGGCGTAACCGGTGCCAGTTCTCCTTCGCCTGCGACAACATCCGCGACCGGGTCCGCTCGCAGCGCCACTGGAAGATGGCGCGCGAAGTGGCGATGGCCGTCACCGCCGGCAAGATCTGGCTGAAGGAAGTGGGGTCCTCGACCCATTACCATGCGGTCTACGTGCGCCCGCGGTGGGCGAAGTCCATGAAGAAGGTCGGGCGCATCGGGCTCCATGTCTTTTACCGCACCTATGGCGGCGGCTGGAGTTGACTGCGGCCACCGGCCGCTGGCGGGATTCCGGTCGAGTTTCGGATGATCCGCTTGCTGTGGGCGGAACATGTTGATTTTATTTATTTAAAATACCATTGCCCTTATCTTCCCGGTGCCTTGACTACGGAAGCGCTCAAAACTATGTTGCGCCCGACTTGAAAACGGGCCGGAAGGCGCGAAATCCCTCGCTGTCAGCATGTTTCGGACGGATCACACGGTCTTGGAGCCGTAGGATGCGGCAGGATGGCAAGGAAGATCGCGAATGACGGATAATCGGGACGAAAGTCTGGAGCAGCGCCGCAGGCGCCTGTCCGCCGAACTGGCGGAGCGGGACCGGGAAG
Organism: Pseudomonadota bacterium; assembly: GCA_023393575.1. Lineage (GTDB taxonomy): Bacteria > Pseudomonadota > Alphaproteobacteria > Rhizobiales > Rhizobiaceae > Neorhizobium. The sequence continues at coordinate 2,274 of JAEWKX010000187.1, read as the reverse complement.
AGGCGGCAGAGGCGAAGAGGGATGCTCAGAGCGAGGAGAGCCGCAAAGGCTTGGCTCTCGGACTGAAGATCTCCTCCGAGTTCATCGCCGCGATCGCGGTTGGCGCCATGCTCGGCTATCTTCTCGACCGTTTCGCCGGGACAGGGCCCTGGGGAATGATCATTCTCCTTCTGCTGGGGTTCTGCGCCGGCATATTGAATGTTCTGCGCGCCGTCGGAATGGTGGCGCTGCCGCCGTCGGTTACGGGCGGTCAGGATAAGAAGCGGAAGCCATAGATGTGCTGTCGGCGGATCTGTGGCGGGCGAGTGAAGTAGAAAGAAGGTAGACGGTGGCCAACGATCCGACCCATCAGTTCCAGATCAGCAAGATCGTGCCGATCGAAATCGGCGGAATGGACTTTTCCTTCACCAACGCCTCGCTCTTCATGGTCGCGACCGTGGCTTGCGCCGCCGGGTTCCTGTATTTCGCGACCTCGCAGCGCGGGCTGATCCCGGGTCGGGCGCAATCGGTCGCGGAAATGTCCTACGAGTTCATCGCCGGCATGCTGCGCGAGGGGGCGGGCAATTCGGGCATGAAGTTCTTCCCGATGGTGTTCACGCTGTTCATGTTCGTGCTGACCGCGAACATGCTGGGCATGTTCCCCTATTTCTTCACCGTCACCAGCCAGATCATCGTCACCTTCGCGCTCTCGCTGTTCGTGATCGGCACGGTTCTCGTTTACGGCTTCTACAAGCACGGCTTCCATTTCCTGAACGTCTTCGTGCCGAGCGGCGTGCCGGGAGTTCTGCTGCCGCTGGTCGTTGCCATCGAGATCATCTCCTTCCTCTCCCGTCCGATCTCGCTGTCGGTGCGTCTCTTCGCCAACATGCTGGCGGGACACATCACGCTGAAGGTCTTCTCGGGCTTTGTCGCCTCGCTCGGCGCGCTCGGCGCACTCGGCATCGGCGGCGCGATCCTGCCCCTCATCATGACCGTCGCCCTGACGGGTCTCGAATTCCTCGTCGCCTTCCTGCAGGCCTATGTCTTTGCGGTACTGACATGCATGTACCTCAATGACGCGGTCCACCCGGGCGGGCACTAAGGAATAACCACATTGGCGTCCTGAGGCGTCAGTCATCAGCCGCAACAACCCATTCAAGGAGTTCTTACATGGAAGCGGAAGCAGCAAAGTTCATCGGTGCAGGTCTCGCTTGCTTTGGTATGGCCGGCACGGCTCTCGGCCTCGGCAACATCTTCGGCAGCTACCTGTCGGGCGCCCTGCGCAACCCGTCCGCTGCCGACAGCCAGTTCGGCCGTCTGGTATTCGGCTTCGCCGTTACGGAAGCTCTGGGCATCTTCTCGCTGCTCGTTGCTCTTCTTCTCCTGTTCGCCGTCTGATATCGGCATCGGGTACGGGATCACGGCCGCTTCAGATTGCGCGCCGTGATCCTTTACATTTGAATTCCACCTGGAGGTGATGATGTTCGTGACTTCGGCATTTGCGCAGACCGCGCCGGAAGCCACAGAGACGCATGAAGCGCCGGGCGCCGCGCCTGCGGGCGAAGTGCACACCGAAACCGGCGTCGCCCACGACGACGCGCATGCCACGGGCGTCTTCCCGCCCTTCGACGCTTCGACCTATCCCTCGCAGCTTCTCTGGCTGGTCATCACCTTTGGCCTCTTCTATCTTCTGATGAAGAAGGGCATCGTTCCTCGCGTCGGTGGCATTCTCGAACACCGCCACGATCGGATCGCGCAGGATCTCGAGGAGGCAGCTCGCCTCAAGGCAGAGGCTGATGCCGCTGTCGAGACCTATGAGCGTGAACTGGCTGCTGCCCGTGCCAAGGGCAACGCGATTGCTGAAAGCGCTCGCGAAGAAGCCAAGACCAAGGCTGCTGCCGACCGCGCTGCAATCGAAGCTGAACTCAGCGAAAAGCTCTCGGCTGCCGAAACGCGCATCGCCGAGATCAAGGCTCAGGCATTTGCCGAAGTTGGCCAGATCGCAGAAGAAACCGCGTCCGCCATCGTCGATCAGCTGATCGGTGCGAAGGCGACCGGCGGCAACATCAAGGCTGCGGTTGCAGCCGCGAAGACGGGAGCCTGATCACCATGGCATTCGATGCAACATTTTTCGCACTCGTCGGCCTCGTACTGTTCCTCGCGCTCATTGCCTACCTGAAGGTTCCGGGCATGATGGCCAAGTCGCTCGACGAGCGCGCAGCCAACATCCGCCAGGAGCTCGACGAAGCGCGGCGCCTGCGCGAAGAAGCACAGGGTTTGCTCGCCGAATACCAG
>JAEWKX010000202.1 GCA_023393575.1 Pseudomonadota bacterium | reverse complement strand
CGGGAAATCTTCACGGCCTCGTCGGCCTTGTCGAGAAGATAGGTGATGTCCTGTTCGGTAAGGCGCTTGATGCCGAGGAGATGGCGATGAGGGAAGAAGACCATGGGGCGTCTCCGCTTGCGTTCGGGCGTCTATAATGACTGGCTGGGGAAGGGGCAAGCGAAGGGGCGGGAAAAGTCCGTTCGTCCTCATGCATTTTTAAGAGAAACGGGCTAGAAGCCAAGCATGACACAGAATAGCCGGACCGAACAGAAGCTTGCCGAGCTGAACCAGCCACAACCCTGGTCCGGCATCAACGCCTATCGATCAGACCCGCTGATCGTCGATCTTACCGCCGGGTTGCACCGCAGCCTGCGGGAGGAGTTCGATTCCATCGGCCATTACGCAACCTCGCCGGAGGCGCAGGAACTGGCGCGGATGGCGAACGAGAGCCCGCCGAGGCTGCGCACTCATGGCCCCCGCGGCGAGCGGCTGGATACCGTCGAATTCCATCCCGCCTGGCACGCCTTGATGCGCCGATCGATGTCGATCGGGCTGCATTCCTCCGTCTGGGAGAGCATTCCGGAAGCAAAGGGCAGCGAACACAAGGCACGCGCCACCCGCTTCTATCTGACTTCCCAACTGGAATGCGGCCATCTTTGCCCGCTGACGATGACGAGCGCGTCCGTGGCTGCGCTGATGGCATCGCCGCGGGTGCAGAAGGAATGGGCACCGAAGATCCTCTCGCGCAAGTACGATTCCTCCAACCGCCCGGCGCTGCAGAAGAGTGCGATCACGCTCGGCATGGGCATGACGGAGAAGCAGGGCGGAACGGACGTGCGCGCCAATCGCTCGACGGCGGAGCGGGTGGGCGAGGGCATCTACCGGCTCTCGGGTCACAAGTGGTTCATGTCGGCCCCGATGAGCGACGCTTTCGTCATGCTGGCCAAGACGGGCGAGGGCATCGGCTGCTTCCTCGTGCCGCGACTGCTGGAGGACGGCTCGGCCAATGGTCTGCAGTTCCAGCGACTGAAGGACAAGCTCGGCAACCGCTCCAATGCCTCGTCCGAGGTGGAATTCACCGATGCCTTCGGTTATCTGCTCGGCGATCCCGGCGCCGGCATCCGCACGATCCTCGACATGGTGACGCTGACCCGGCTGGACTGTGCTCTGGCTTCCGCCGGCATCATGCGCGCTTCGCTGGCCGAGGCGGTCCACCACTGCCGCGGCCGCAGCGTCTTCGGCAGGAACCTGATCGACCAGCCGCTGATGACGCGCGTGCTGGCGGATATGGCACTCGACGTGGCGGCGGCGACCGCGCTCGCCTTCCGGCTGGCCGAGGCGTTCGATCGGGCTGCCGGCAGTCCGGCGGATGCGGCCTTTGCCCGCGTGATGACGCCGGTGATCAAGTACTGGAACTGCAAGATCGCGCCACCGCTGATCTACGAGGCCATGGAGTGCCTCGGTGGCAATGGCTATGTCGAGGAGAGGCCGGTCGCCCGCCACTATCGGGAGGCGCCGGTCAACGCGATCTGGGAAGGCTCGGGCAACGTGATGGCGCTGGACGTGATGAGGGTGCTGTCGCGCGGCCAGGACCTTTTCGATCTCGTGCTTTCCGGTTTCGAGCGTGATCTCGGGACATCGGGCCGCAAGACCATCGAGGTGCTGCGCGCCGCCATGGCACTCTGCGAAACGGACGAGGGGGCGGCACGCCTGCTGGTCGAGCAGTTGGCGCTTGCCGCCGGTGCGGCCGAGCTGTCGCGCCTTGGAGCCGGAAAGATCGCCGATGCCTTCCTCGAAACACGGCTCGCCGGCGGCTGGCGGTCCACCTACGGCATGCTCGATGCACGCTTCGACGCGGCTTATATCGTCGATCTTCTCTACCCGGCGGCGAGCTGACCGGCAAGCGTCAGCACGACCGGGATCGTCAGGAACGAGGCTACCGTCTGGACGGTGGCCGTGGCGGCATAGAGCTCGGCATCGCCGCCCATCTTCTTGGCGAGGAGATAGCCGTTCATAGCGGTTGGCACGCCGGCGCTCAGCGCAAGAAGCACCAGGATGGGGTTTCCGACGCCGAACAGTAGAGCGGCTGCGGTCATTGCCACGGGGAACAAGGCGAGCTTCAGCGCCGTCGAGATCAAGACCAGGGGATGCGGCCGGAGAGCGTCGGAAACGCGCAGGCCTGCGCCGACGGCGATTAGCCCGAGGCTTAATGCCGCCTGCCCCACGAGATCGACAGTCGTCATCAGCGGCTCATAGATCGACATGCCGAGCCGGTTGACGACGACGCCGAGGAGGCTGCTGATGATCAGCGGGTTGGTGACGAGCCGGAACAGGAAGGCGGAGTAACTCGTCCGCGTGCCGGAAAACCAGAGAAGAACGCTGACATTGATGACGTTGATCGGGACGATGACCACCGCCATGACCAGTGCCACCACCGTCAGCCCCAGGTCTCCGTAGGTCTTCTCGGCAATCGCCAGCGCGATGAAGGCGTTCCACCGGGTGGCGGTCTGGAAGACCGAACTGAAGGACGGAGGGGTGACGCCGATCCGCTTCAGCAGCGGCCAGAGCGCCAGCACCACTGCGCACATCAGCACCACTGCCGTAACGGCGGTCGTGCCGATGGTGCCGACTTCCATGCTGGAGAAGTCGGCGGTCGCCAGCGTGTGGAAGAGCAGGGCCGGAAAGAGGACGTAATAGCCGCACTGCTCGAGCCCCTCCCAGAACGTCCCGTTGATGAGCGGACTACGCTTTAAACCCACTCCCAGCAGCACCAGGAGGAAGATCGGCAGGATACTCTCGAAGATGATCAGCATGCGGAACCGGTTCAGGACGGGAGGGTACGGAGGAGCCTTAGCGATCCTGCCCCTCCGCGGCAATGCCGCGGTTTCTGTGAATGACGAAGACGACACATTGTGCCGCGCCTCCCGCGGGCTTATCGGCAAGCAGTCCGATGGAGTACCGTCTATGCTTGCAGTGCAGGAAGCTTTCATCGATCCCGTGCCGGAGAAGCGCATCAAGAATCGCGTCCAGACCGAGGCGGCGATCTTCAGGGCGGCCCGCGACCTGCTGGCGGAAGAGGGCTTCCAGGGTTTCGGGATCAACGCCATCGCGCGCCGCGCCGGTTGCGACAAGCAATTGATCTACCGGTACTACGGTGGGCTCGATGGCCTGCTGGATGCCATCGGCGCGGATCTTGGCGGCTGGGTGAGGGAGCGTATTCCGGAAGACACGGGCGGCATGTTCCTGCTGACCTACGGGGACCTGATGGAGCGGCTGGCACTTCTCTACATGGAGGCGCTTCGGGACGATCCGCTGGTGTGCAGGATCATCGCCTGGGAGGTGTCGAAGGACACCCCGCAGGTGCGCAGGCTCGCCGAGGCGCGTTCCAAGGCGCTCGGGAAATGGCTCGACCGGATGCGCGGCAGCCTGACGGCGCCGAAGGGTGTCGATGCCCAGACAGTCAACGGCATCCTCTTCGCGGCGATCCAGCACCTGGTCATCTCGTCCGTCGCCACGGGCGAATTTGCGGGCCTTCCGTTGCGCAGCGAAAAGGACTGGGAGAAGGTCGCTGCCTCGATACGAAGGCTGGTCCGCGGCATTTACGGTTGAAACCACAAAGCGCCCGGAAGGCAAAGCACGAGGCTCGGCCTTCCGGGCGAGGCGAGACGGCGGCCGCCACCCCGTCTCCTGGGAACGGTTACTGCTTGGGGATGCCCGCCTTCTCGATGACGGCGCCCCACTTCTCGATGTCGGCGGCGAGCCGCTCGCCGATTTCCTTGGGCGTGCTCGATCGGGCCTCGACGCCGAGTTCGGCAAAGCGCTTCTGGATGGCCGGATCGGCCAGCACCTCGACGAGTGCGGCGTTCAGCTTTTCGACCACTTCGGGAGGCGTCCCCGTCGGAGCGAAGATGGCGTTCCAGGAGGTCACGTCGAAGTCTTCCACGCCCTGCTCCTGTGCCGTTGCGAGGTCCGGCAACAACTTGGAGCGGTTAGGCCCCGAGGAAGCAAGTGCGACCGCCTGGCCCTGTTCCAACGCGGCCTTGAGGGCGGTCTGGCTATCGACGATCACGTCGAGTTCGTCTCCAAGCAGCGCTACGAGAAGATCGGGGGTCGCCTTGTAGGGGACGATCGTGAAATCGATACCGGCCGTGGACTTGAAGAGCTCCGCCGCCAGGTTCTGGCTGCTGCCGACATTGATGGTACCGACGTTGAGCATTCCCGGCTCTGCCTTGGCAGCCGCGAGAATATCGGCCAGTGTCGAGAACTTCCCGCCCTTCTTCGCCACGAACACGAAGTCGAAATAGGCGAGGCTCGAGACCGGCACGAAGTCCTTCACGGGATCGAACTGAAGGTTCTCGAAAAGCGGAACGCTGATGGCGGTGCCGTTGGAGAGGAGCGCAAGCGTGTACCCATCGGCCGGCGCGTTCAATGCCGCCCGTGCCGCCACGGAGCCTGCCGCTCCGGGCTGGTTCATGATGATGATCTGCCTACCGAGCTTCTTGCCGAGCGCGTCAGCGACCACGCGGGAGGTGATGTCGGCGATGCCGCCGGGCCCGAAGGGCAGGACCAGGGTGATGTCGCGGGCGGGATAATCCTCTTGTGCCCAGCCGGGTGCAGGCGCCGCCGTTGCCAGCAGCAGGGCCGGCACCAGCGCCTTCATCAGGGTGCGCCGGAGCAGTGCCGGCCGTTTGTTCTTTCCTGTCATGTCTTCCTCCTCCAGGTGATCTTGTTCAGGTGGTAAAGCCGTAGAGTCGTGCCGGGTTGTCGACGAGCAGACGCTGCTGCCCTTCGGCGGATGGCGCGATTTTTTCGACCAGGTCGAGAAGATCCGCTTCGTCGACCGGATCCTTGAGATTGGGATGTGGAAAATCGGTGCCCCAGAGGGTTCGCTCGGGGCTTGCTTCCAGCAGCGCCCGTGCAAATGGCAGGGCCGCATCGAAGGGATAGCTGGAGATGCGTTCCGAGCCGCACACCTTGATCCAGCAATCGTCGCGGCGGGCGAGTTCCAGCAGCGACCGGAACGCCGGCTGGTCCGTCCCGAGTGCCGTGTCGACCCTGCCCATGTGATCGATGACGAAGGGCACCGGAAGGCGGCGGATCATGTCCGAGAGCGGCACGATGTCTACGGCGTCGAGATGCAGCACGACATGCCAGCCGCGGCCCTTGATGCGGTCGATCACGCGGGCGAAGACGGCCATGTCAGGCGCGCCGCCAAGATGCTTGACGAAGTTGAAGCGCACGCC
>JAEWKX010000126.1 GCA_023393575.1 Pseudomonadota bacterium | reverse complement strand
CAGGAATGGTGGAGCCTCAGTCCGGCGAGGTCTTCCGGCATCCGGCCTCGACGATCCGCTACCTCGAGCAGTCTCCGGATTTCTCCGGTTATGCGACGGTGCAGGCTTATGCGGAAGCCGGCCTCGGCCCTGGCGACGATCCCTACAGGGTGACCTATCTTCTGGAACATCTGGGCCTGACGGGTGATGAGGACCCTCGCCAGCTATCGGGCGGCGAGGCCCGGCGCGCTGCCCTGGCACGGGTATTGGCACCGGAGCCTGATATCCTGCTTCTCGACGAGCCGACGAACCATCTCGACCTCCCGACGATCGAGTGGCTGGAAGACGAACTGAGAAAGACGCGTAGTGCCCTGGTACTGATCTCTCACGACCGGCGCTTCCTCGAAAAGGTCTCGACCGCCACCGTATGGCTGGATCGCGGCACCTCCCGCCGCCTCGACCGTGGGTTTGCCCATTTCGAGACCTGGCGGGACGAGGTACTGGAGGCGGAGGAACTGGAGCAGCACAAGCTCGGCAAGGCGATCGAGCGCGAGGAGCATTGGCTGCGCTACGGCGTGACTGCGCGGCGCAAGCGCAACATGCGGCGCCTCGGCGACCTGCAGAGCATGCGCGCGGCCTATCGCGGCCACAAGGGGCCGCAGGGAACCGTGCAGGCACAGGTTTCGGAGGGTCGCGAATCCGGCAAGCTGGTGATCGAGGCCGACGGCATCACCAAGAGCTACGGCGAGCGGACCATCGTTGCCTCTTTCTCCATCCGTGTTCACCGGGGCGACTGCATCGGCCTCGTCGGACCGAACGGCGTGGGAAAGACGACGCTCCTGAAGATGCTGACCGGCCAGCTGGAGCCGGACTCCGGCACAATCCGCCTGGGGACCAATCTCGATATTGCGACACTCGATCAGAAGCGCGAGGACCTGAACCCGGAGGACACGCTCTCCCACTACCTGACCGACGGGCGCGGCGAAACGCTGCTGGTCAACGGCGAACAGCGACATGTCGCGGGATACATGAAGGATTTCCTGTTCCAGCCGGAACAGATCCGCACCCCGATCAGGAATCTTTCCGGCGGCGAGCGGGCGAGATTGATCCTGGCGCGGATCATGGCCCGGCCTTCCAACCTGCTGATCCTCGACGAACCGACGAACGACCTCGACATCGAGACCCTGGACCTCCTGCAGGAGATCGTGGCCGCATACGCCGGCACGGTGATCCTGGTCAGCCATGACCGCGATTTCCTGGATCGTACCGTTACCTCCACGATCGCACCGGCCAATCCGGAAGCGCCGGACGGCCGCTGGATCGAATATGCCGGCGGCTATACCGACATGCTTGCCCAGCGCCGCGGGGCGCTGGAGGAACGCCGGCGCGCGGAAAGACAGGAAAAGCCGAAGGCCCAACCCGTGTCGCCTGCATCCGTATCGCCGAAGAGCAAGGGAAAGCTTTCCTTCAAGCAGAAGTTCGCGCTGGAAAACCTGCCCAAGGAGATGGCCAAGGCCGAGGCCGATATCGTCGCGCGCGAACAGACGATGGCAGACCCTGCTCTCTTCACGCGCGACCCCGCCGCCTTCAACAGGCTCGCGGCGGAACTCGAAGATCTGCGCAACAGCCTGAGCCGCCTGGAGGAGGAATGGCTGGAGCTTGAGATGCTGCGCGAGGAACTCGACGGCTAGGCTTAACGATCTGTTAGCCATACCAATGGCTTGGCCGCAGGGCCGGTGGTTCAATCCGGAACAATATCTGCCACTCCTCGTTCGGGTGGCAGTGTCGATCTGATACGCCAGAGATCGGCCCGTCGGAACCAGCAGGAGAAGAACGATGCCGACAGTTGTATCGAGTGGTTGGCAGGTCCGGGACCCCTCCGAACAGCGCGTACTGATCGTCGAGGACGAGTTCCTGATCGCCCTGGATGTCGCTGAAACGGTCGAGGCGATGGGCCTGCAGGTGGTCGGCTTTGCCAATGGCCGCAACCCTGCCATGGCCCTCGCGCAGAACGCGGACATCGCCCTGGTGGATGTCAATCTCGCCGACGGACGCACAGGCCCCTCGATCGGCCATGAACTGGCCGAGAGATACGGGGTGACGGTCATCTTCATGACCGCCAATCCCGAAGACGTGGATGGGCGCCGCGATGGTCCGCTCGGGGTGCTGACAAAGCCGGTCATGCCGCACGTGATCGAACAATCGATCGGATATGCGGTAGCCGACCGAACAGGAGGGATGGCTACGCTCCCACGGGAACTTCGGGTATTCCAGCGCCATCATTGATACCGAGGGACGGCTTGCCAAGTCCCCCCTCGCTCGCTACATCTTCACCGCTCTAACGGGGTGCCGCACAGGCGGCTGAGAGGCTTGCCCAACCCGCTGAACCTGATCCGGTTAGAACCGGCGGAGGGATTAGACGGCTCTTCATCGGCGCCCGATCCTTCTTGCAGCATCGAGGAGGTACCGATGGGAAAGTTTCTGCTCCCCCTTTTCTTCTCCCTGGCATTCGGCCTGCCCGCCCATGCACAGGATCAGGTGCTGACAATCTACACCTATGAAAGCTTCACGGCCGAATGGGGTCCCGGGCCGAAGGTGAAGCAGAAATTCGAAGAGACGTGTTCGTGTACGGTGAATTTCGTGGCGGTCGCCGACGGTGTGGCCCTTCTCTCCCGGCTGAAGCTGGAGGGGCAGTCCAACCGGGCGGATGTCGTGCTGGGCCTAGACACCAATCTCGCGGCGGAGGCGAAGGCCACCGGATTGTTCGCGCCGCACGGTCTCGACACCGGATCGATCCGGGTGCCCGGCGGCTACGGGGACGACGTCTTCATCCCCTACGACTACGGCCATTTTGCCGTCGTATATGACACGCAGACCATGACGGCACCTCCGGCGAGCCTGAAGGAACTGGTCGAAGGAGACCCGTCCCGGAAAATCGTTATCCAGGATCCCCGGACCTCCACGCCAGGCCTGGGCCTGCTTTTGTGGATGAAGGCGGTCTACGGAGATGAGGCGGGCGAGGCCTGGGCGAAATTGCGCCACCGGGTGCTGACCGTCACTCCCGGCTGGTCGGAGGCCTACGGGTTGTTCACCAGGGGTGAGGTCCCGATGGTCCTCTCCTATACGACGTCGCCTGCCTACCACATGGTCGCCGAGGACAGTTCACGGTATCAGGCCGCAGCCTTCGCCGAGGGTCATTACATCCAGATCGAGGTGGCGGGCCTTGTCACGACGTCCCGGCAGAAGGATCTGGCCAAGGAGTTTCTGCGCTTCATGATGTCACCGGCATTCCAGGACCTCATTCCGACCACCAACTGGATGATGCCGGCCGGCGAAACAGCACAACCGTTGCCACCCGCCTTCGACCGTCTCGTCAAGCCGGCGAAGACGTTTCTGATGGATCCGGCGGAGGTGGCGGCGAAGCGTCAGGCCTGGATCGACGAATGGCTTACCGCCATGAGCGAGCGCTAGCGCCCGAATGCTGACGAGGCCGGAAAAACGGGTAGCCGTTGGAGCAGGAATATCGGCTTTCGCAGCCGTGGCTTTCTTCGTCGTCCTCGCCATCTACGCGCTCTTCAAGCCGGATCTTCCACCCTCGCAAACATCCTTCTGGACGCCATACACCATGCGCGTCCTTCGGTTCACCCTGCTTCAGGCGGGCCTGTCCACGCTCCTTTCCATCGGGCTGGCCGTTCCCGTGGCGCTGGCGCTGGCACGCCGACCCCGATTTCCCGGCCGGCTGTGGATACTGCGGCTGATGGCGGTTCCCATGGGACTGCCGGCATTGGTGGCTGCCCTCGGCCTGATCACGGTCTGGGGCACCCAGGGTATAGTGAACGACCTGCTGCTCGGTTTCGGCCTGGACGAGCCGGTCAATATCTACGGGCTCGGCGGCATCCTCCTGGCGCACGTCTTCTTCAACCTGCCGCTTGCTTGCCGCCTGATGGTCGCATCCCTGGGCCGGCTTCCCGGCGAATACTGGATGCTGGCCGCCCAGCTCGGCATGAGGCCTGCAGCGATCTTCTTCCGCATCGAGTGGCCCGCCCTTTTCCGCATTCTGCCCGGCATCGGCAGCTTGATCTTCATGCTCTGTGCCACAAGCTTCACGCTCGTTCTGGTGCTGGGGGGAGGACCGGCCGCGACAACCCTCGAAGTGGCGATATACCAGGCGTTGCGTTTCGACTTCGATCCCACCCGCGCCATTGCGCTGTCATTGCTACAGATCGGCGTGACGGCGGTGATTCTCGCCGTCCTTTCACTGCTTCCGGCAACCGAGGAGGCGTCACCCGGCAACGGCCGTCGAAGCCGCCGGTTCGACGGCCTCGGCACCGCAAGCGTGATCTGGGATACCGTGATGATCTGCGGTGGAACGCTCATGCTTCTGCTGCCTTTGGGCGCGATCGTCTGGGCGGGCGTCCAAGCCGACCTCGCCGGCCTTCTCGCCAGCGCCGCCTTCCATCAAGCCCTGGGAATGAGCACCATGGTCGCCCTGTCATCGGGCATGGCGGCACTTCTTCTATCGGTTGCGATCATCAGCGCCCGCCTCGCCATCCGGGAAACCAGGACATCCGGAAAGCCGCTTCTGGCCCTCTCCGCCGCCCTCGGCGCGACGCCCTTGCTGGTTCTTCTGGTTCCGCCCGTCGTGCTCGGCACCGGTTGGTTCCTGCTTCTGAGGCCGCTCGGGCTCGGCTCATACCTGACTGCCGGCCTTGTCGTCGCGATCAATACCCTGATGGCGCTGCCTTTCGTCATCCGGGTGCTGGAGCCCGCCATGCAGGAACATCGCCGCAAGACGGGCCGGCTGGCGGCAAGCCTCGGGATCGGCGGCTGGAGCAGGATATGGCGGATCGACCGCCCGGCACTCATCCGGCCTGCCCTGCTCGCCTTGTCGTTCGCCATGTCGCTGTCCCTCGGCGACCTTGGCGCGGTCGCGCTTTTCGCATCGAACGACTTCGTCACGCTGCCATGGCTTCTATATAGCCGGCTGTCGAGCTACCGGACGGCGGACGCGGACGGCCTGGCGCTCCTCCTCGGCGCGGTGTGCCTCTTGCTGACGGTCATCGGGACCTCCGGATCTGAAAGGCGCGGGAACAGCCATGGGTAATCTCTTGAAGGCCCCGGAGATCCGACTGGACGCCGTGGAGCTGACGCTGGATGACACACGTTTCCGGCTGAATTGCTGTATTGCCGCGGGAGCGATCACCGCTGTGGCGGGACCGTCCGGCGCCGGCAAATCGACGCTGCTCAACATCATCGCGGGCTTCGAGGCTCCCGCAAGCGGACGGGTGCTCTTCGACGGAGTGGACATGACCCGGCTTCATCCATCCGAAAGGCCCGTCTCTCTCGTCTTCCAGGACAACAACCTCTTCGGGCACCTCGATGTCTTCACCAACGTCGCTCTCGGCATCCATCCTTCGCTTCGACGGCTGAGCGCGCCGGAGCGGGAAGCGGTTTCTGCCGCTCTCGCGCATGTGGGGCTGGCGGGGACGGAGCATCGTCTTCCTTCCACTCTCTCTGGCGGAGAGCGACAGCGTGTCGCCTTCGCCCGTGTCCTGGTCCGGCGGAAACCCGTGCTCCTGATGGATGAACCGTTCGCCGCCCTCGATCCCGGCCTGCGCCTCGACATGGCATCCCTGCTGTCGCATCTGCACCGGGAGACCGGAAGCACCGTGGTGATCGTCACTCATGATCCCGAAGAGCTCAGGCGCCTTTCCACCCACATCATATTCATGGATCGGGCCACCATCCTGCGTCAGGAGCCGACCGTGGACTTCCTGTCCCACACTGACATTCCGATCGTCTCCCAGTTCCTTGCGGGTTAACTGCGCTGCCACAATTTGGTCGTGGCGCGGTGGCATCGCAGCAGCAGCGTCTTTTTGCGCGGGTGGGGACGCCTTATCTATCAACGAGCGCTGTGAATGCGGCGTGAAAGTCGATAAGCGACAAGAAGAGAATAGTCGAACGCGTTTACGATGGGGCATCCCCGACGGACGGCCGGGCAGCGGATCTTTGGAATGACAAATCCGAAATCGACGGTAAAGCTTGAAATGCCGGCACTTCCGCGCAGTCGCCATCGGCGGACGACGGGAAGCCTCGCCGTTCTCTTCGCCTCTGCCGTGACGCTCGCCGGCTGTCAGTCCATACTGGACCAGGCCTACCAGCCGAACGTCGCCCCCTCCGATTCGCCGCAGATCGTCGACGAGGTACAGAAGAACGACCCGCGAGCACAAATGGGTGCGCGTGAGCATCCGCGGATCGTGGCGAGCTATGGCGGCGAGTATCACGACGAGAAGACGGAGAAGCTGGTCGCCCGCATCGCCGGAGCCTTGACCGCCGTCTCCGAGAACCCGTCCCAGTCCTACCGGATCACAATCCTCAATTCGCCCGCGATCAATGCATTCGCCCTGCCGGGAGGGTACCTC
>JAEWKX010000088.1 GCA_023393575.1 Pseudomonadota bacterium | reverse complement strand
CGGCATGGTGAACATCGCGCTTGAGGGTTCAAGCGTAATGATCACGCCGACAAAGCCCACGGCAATCGCGCTCCAGCGTCTCCAGCCCACCTTTTCCCCGAGCAGGAACGGTGCCGCAGCGGCGACATAGATCGGTGCGGCGAGCCAGAAGGTCATTACGTCGGCAAGCGGAAGGTACATGACGGCGTAGTAGAAGCAGAACACTTCCGCGGTCGAGAAGATGACACGGGCAAGCTGCATGCCCTTCCGTTCCGCACGGATGATGGGCTCGATGCCAGCCTTCCAGAGCAGCGGTGAAAGGATGATAAGCGCGGCGATGCTGCGGATCAGGATGACCTGCCCCAATCCGTAGGAAGCTACCAGCCATTTCCCCATCGCATCGTTCAATGCGAATAGCAGCATTCCGAGCAGCATGACCAGCGGCCCGGCTGCAGACGAGGCTCTCAGGCCAGCAGCGGCCGAAGCGATCTTCGTCATGATTCCTCCCAAGGAAAAACAGTGGTTTAGATGGACGATACGTCGGAGAATCGCCGGCTGACCGTAAAGGTCTTCTCTAGCTCCGGATGCAGTTCCATGCCAAGGCCGGAACCCGGCGGAACGGTAATCATCCCGTTTTTTACCTCCGGCAACGCAGTCACGAGATCGCGATACCAGGTATTGTAGAAGGCCCGCACGCTTTCCTGCACCAAGGCGTTCGGCGCGTTGAGCGACAGGTGCGTAGAGGCGCAAAGCACAACCGGGCCTGTGCAGTCATGCGGCGCCACCGGAAGGTGCCATGCCTCCGCCATTGATGCGATCTTGCGTGCTTCCGAGAGACCGCCGCACCAGGAGATGTCGAGCATGACGATGCCCGCGGCCCCGGTCTCGAGGTAGTCGCGGAAGCCCCAGCGCGTGGCGAGCGTCTCGGAGGCGGAGATCGGCGCCGGCGAGACTTCGGCGTAACGCTTCAGGCTGGACAGGCTGTCCATCTTGATCGGGTCTTCGTGCCAGAAGGTCTGGTATGGCGCGAGCGCCTTGGCGATCTGCATCGCCGGCAGGAGCTGCCACATGGAGTGAAACTCGACCATGATGTCGATCTTGTCGCCGACGGCCTTGCGGATCTTCTCGAAGGGCTCGAGCGCAAGCTTCAGATCGGGCATGGAGATATATTGACCGCGTGTCTTCTCCGCAGCAGCGTCGAAGGGCCAGATCTTCATTGCCGTGATGCCGTCCGCGAGCAGTGACTCCGCCAGCTCGTCGGCGCGATGAAGGAAGCCGTTCAGGTCGTCATAGGCGGTGCCGCCGGTCAACCCATAGTTTGCCGTTGTCTGTCCAGTGTTCTTCTTGATGTATTCCGTCCCGGCGCAGGTGTTGTACGTCCGGATCTCCTTGCGGCTGAAGCCGCCGAGGAGCTGCGCGATCGGCTGGTCCGTAACCTTCCCGAAGATATCCCACAGGGCGATGTCGAAGGCGGAATTTCCCCGTACCTCGGCTCCCGAAGAGCGGAAGCCGACATAGCCGACAAGCTCGTTGGCCAGCAGATCGATCTGCAGTGGATCACGGCCGATGACGCGAGGCGCGACGAATTCGTGGATATAACTTTCGACCGTCTCGGCGCCGAAGAATGTCTCGCCGAGGCCGGTGATGCCTTCGTCCGTATGAACGAGGATCCAGAGGAGGTTGCTACGCTCGGCGATGCGAACGGTTTCAAGCCTGGTAATTTTCACGATCGTTTCCTGTCGTCAGATAAGGCCTGCATGCAGCAGCGCCTTGGTGCTCTGGTCAAAGTGCTCGCCCATCAGGCGGGCTGCTGTCTTGGGATCTCCGGCGGCGATCGCTACGGTGATGTCCATATGGAGCGCGTTCATTGCATGCCGCTCCTCATCGCTTGCACGGCTCTTCCAGCCGATCGGCCAAGTCTGGCGGGTGACACCACCGAAGGCGCCGATGATGAGGGCGAAGACGGGATTGCGCGAGGCGTGGGCGATGGCGAGGTGGAAGGCGATGTCGTGCTCCATCACCCGTTCGGGATGATTGAAGTCATCGCGCATCGCTTGGGCATGTACCCGGATCGCTCGGGCCTCCGCTGCCGTTCGTCGGAGAGCCGCCAGTGATGCGGTTCGTGCCTCGATTGTGCGGCGGGCGTCGTAGATCTGCTGGATATCGATCTGCTCCGTCACCACGCCGTGTTCGATCGTCAGCGAGAAGGCGTCGTCATCCAGTTGTGCCACGGTGGGGCGCTTGCCGGCGCCGAGCTGGATGAGATGCAGGGCGGCGAGCGACCTCAGTGCTTCGCGTACCACCGTGCGCGATACCTGGAGCTCGCGGGAAAGAACCGCCTCCGCAGGAAGCCGGTCGCCCGGTTTTAGGTCCTTGTCGCGGATCAGACGGGTAATTGCCGTGACGGCGCCACCGACGAAATCGCTTTCCCTTTCGACCTGCAACTGAGTCATCTGCTACCTGTACCTAAAACCTGTATGATAGGTTTCTATGGCAGCAGTTTGAAACTCGCAAGCAGAACCTTGCGGGGCGGAGCTATTTTACCGACGCTGCCTCGTAGGCAGCGATCGTCACCTGTGCCTGCTCGAATACTTCGGCCGCGCCCATGCCAGGCTTGTAGAGGCTGGAGCCAAGGCCGAAAGCGGTGATGCCGGCGTCGATGTACTCGCGGAAATTCTGATGGGAGACGCCACCCACGGCTG
>JAEWKX010000036.1 GCA_023393575.1 Pseudomonadota bacterium | reverse complement strand
TTAATGCAAAGCCCCTTAACGCGGGGGGGCGGGCGGCCGTTGCGGCGCCCGTCGCGCTTCTCGGTCTTCTGGCGGCCGACGCGGCTTTGGCCGATATGCGCACCGCCGTGGTGCCCAAGCGCGTCATCTATCCCGGCGAGGAAATCCAGGCGGGCCAGCTCGAAGTGGTCGAGGTGACCAATCCGAACATCGTCAAGGGCTTTGCCGAAAACATCGGCGAGGTCAGTGGTCTCGTGACGAAGCGCACGCTGCTGCCCGGCCGCGTCATCCTCGTTTCGGCGCTGCGCGAGCCCTTCCTCGTGACCCGCGGCTCCACGGTCAACATGGTCTTCGACAACGGCTCCATCGTCATCCGCGCCTCCGGCACGCCGTTGCAGGATGCCGCGGCCGGCGAACTGATCCGGATCCGCAACAAGGATTCGGGCGTGATCGTTTCCGGTACCGTCATGGGCGACGGAACCGTGCATGTGGTGGCGAAATGACGCGTAACATGCTCTCCCGCCTGTTTGCCGTCTTCGCCTGTCTCCTGCTGGCGGCCGGCCCGGCGCTGCCGGCGGCCCGCATCAAGGATGTCGCATCGCTGCAGGCCGGCCGTGAAAACCAGCTCATCGGCTATGGCCTCGTCGTCGGTCTCCAGGGCAGCGGCGACAGCATGCGCGCCTCTCCCTTCACCGAGCAGTCCATGCGGGCGATGCTGCAGAACCTCGGCATCTCCATGGTCGGCACCCAGACGCGCGCGAAGAACATCGCGGCCGTGCTGGTCACCGCCAACCTGCCGCCCTTCGCCAGCCCCGGCAGCCGTATCGACGTCACCGTCGGCTCGCTCGGCGATGCCTCGTCGCTGCGCGGCGGCACGCTCGTCATGACCTCGCTTTCCGGCGCGGACGGCCAGATCTACGCGGTCGCCCAGGGCTCGATCGTCGTCACCGGCATCAGTGCCGGCGGCGAGGCGGCGACTGTGCAGCAGGGGGTCACCACCGCCGGCCGCGTGCCGAACGGGGCGATCATCGAGCGCGAGCTGCCCTCGCGCTTCAAGGACGCGTCCGATCTCGTGCTGCAGCTGCGCAATCCCGATTTTTCCACCGCTGTCGGCATGGCCGATGCGATCAACCGCTATGCGGCCGCGCAATACGGCGCGCCGATCGCCGAATCGCGTGATTCCCAGTCGGTCTATATCGCCAAGCCGAAAATGGCCGACCTTGCCCGCCTGATGGCCGATATCGAGAACCTCGTCATCGAGACGGATGCGCCGGCCCGTGTTGTCATCAACGAGCGCACGGGAACCATCGTCATCGGCCAGGATGTGCGCATCGCGCCCGTCGCCGTGAGCTACGGCACGCTCACCGTGCAGATCAACGAAATGCCGAAGGTCGTGCAGCCCGAGCCCTTCTCCAAGGGCGTGACGGCCGTCGAGCCCAACACGGATATCCTCGTCCAGCAGGATGGCGGCACGGTCGCCCTGCTCGACGGCTCCAGCCTGCGCTCACTGGTCTCCGGCCTCAACAGCATTGGCGTGAAGCCGGACGGCATCATCTCCATTCTGCAGAGTATCAAGACCGCCGGCGCCCTCCAGGCAGAACTGGTGCTGCAATGACCGATGTTACGACCCTTACCGCCGTCAGGACGCTGGCCCGCAAGCTTTCGCTGCCGCTCGCCTGCTTCGTGATGATGGCCATTCCCGGCGCTTTCGCCGAGGAGCGCCCGGTCATCATGACGACCAAGGCGACCACCGACGAGATCCGCGAATTCTGCACCAATATCGCGGATGCCGCGCGCGACCAGCGCTATCTCCTGCAGAAGCAGGAACTGGAAAGCCTGCAGAAGGATATCGACGAGCGCATCAAGACACTGGAGGCGCGCCGCGCCGAATACCAGGACTGGCTGAAGCGCCGCAACGATTTCCTCAAGACGGCCGAAGCCGGCCTCGTCGAGATCTATCGCAAGATGAAACCGGATGCCGCGGCAGCCCAGCTCGCCGAGATCAATCCGGAGATCGCCTCGGCCATCGTCATGAAGCTGCCGCCGCGCCAGTCGAGTACCATCCTTGCCGAGATGCCGGCCGACAGGGCCGCACTGCTCACCCGCCTCATCGCCATTGCGGGCAATCCGAACACGTCGAAGGATCCGTCATGAAGAAGATCGCCCCTGCACTCGCCGTGGCGCTGGCGCTTTCGAGCTGCACGAGCCAAGCCGTCAACGAGATCGGCCGGGCGCCGTCGATGAGTCCCATCGGCACCGGTCTCAGCTATGCCGAAACGCCGCAGATGGCCATGTATCCCAAGCAGCCGCGCACCGCGGCGGCGGGCTATTCGATCTGGAGCGACCAGCAGTCGGCGCTCTTCAAGGATTCCCGCGCCTTCAAGGTGGGCGACATCCTGACCGTCAAGATCCGCGTCAACGACCGGGCAAGCTTCGACAACAAGACCGATCGTTCGCGCACAAACAAGAGCGGCATGAACTTCGGCTTCGGCGGCTCGGGCAATCATTTCAAGGTGGATACGGAAGCCGGCCTCAACTACGGCTCGTCGACCAGCACCAAGGGCGACGGCACGACGGAGAGATCGGAGAAGCTGAACCTGCTCGTCGCCGCCGTGGTGACCGGCGTCATCGAGAACGGCAATCTTCTGATCAGCGGCTCGCAGGAGGTGCGCGTCAATCACGAGCTGCGCATCCTCAATGTCGCCGGCATCGTGCGCCCGCAGGATGTCGATGCCGACAACCAGATCGCCTATGAGCGCATCGCGGAGGCCCGCATATCCTATGGCGGCCGCGGCCGCCTGACGGAAGTCCAGCAGCCGCCATGGGGCCAGCAGGCGGTCGACCTCTTCTCGCCGATCTGACGCTGAGCTAACCTGGAAGACGAACATGGCGGACGAAGAACAGGTCGATGAAAAGAAGAAGCCCACGCTGGTCATCACCGTCGCGGCGATCGCCGTCCTGACGTTGCTGGCGGCCGGCGGCGGCTGGCTGGTGGGCAATATGCTCGCCCCGCCGCCCGCCGAAAAGCCGGTGGAAGAAGCGGCGAAGGAGGAGGCCGGCGGGCACGGTGAGGCGGCCGAGGTCGTGCCGCATATCTCCACCGAGGCGAACGGCATCGTGCTTCTCGATCCGATCACCAGCAACCTCGCCTATCCTTCGGAAAACCGCGTGCGCCTCGAAGTCGCGCTGATGTTCAAGGGCACGCCGGACGTCGTGCTTGCCGAGGAGATCCACCAGGATATCCTGGCCTATATGCGCACCGTCTCGCTGCAGCAGGTGCAGGGTCCGCGCGGTTTCCAATATCTACGGGAAGACCTCCAGGAGCGGGTTGACCTCAGGTCCGAAGGACGCGTAACCAACGTCATGTTCCGGACCTTTGTGATCGAATGATTCGAGCCTTTCTGACCTTCGTCGCCATGATGGCGATGACCGGTATGGCCTACGCCCAGCAGCAGTTGCAGCTGCCGGGCGACCTGTTGAACGCGCAGGTCGACGGCTCCGTCGCATCCTGGATCATCCGCACCTTCGGGCTGCTCACCGTGCTTTCGGTCGCGCCCGGCATCCTGATCATGGTGACGAGCTTTCCGCGCTTCGTCATCGCCTTCTCGATCCTCAGATCGGGCATGGGTCTTGCGACCACGCCGTCGAACATGATCCTCGTCTCGCTGGCGCTCTTCATGACCTTCTACGTCATGGCGCCGACCTTCGACCGGGCCTGGCAGAACGGCGTCGAGCCGCTGATCGCCAACCAGATCGACGAAACGGAGGCGGCAAAGCGCATCGCCGATCCCTTCCGCGACTTCATGGTGGCCAACACGCGCGACAAGGATCTCGAGCTTTTCATCTCGCTGGCCGAGGAGCGCGGGCAGAAGGTCATGGAAAACAACGTGGCGGACCTGCGCGTCGTCATTCCCGCCTTCATGATCTCGGAAATCCGCCGCGGCTTCGAGATCGGCTTCCTGGTCGTCTTGCCCTTTCTCGTCATCGACCTGATCGTCGCCACCATCACCATGGCGATGGGCATGATGATGCTGCCGCCGACCTCGATCTCGCTGCCCTTCAAGATACTCTTCTTCGTCCTCATCGACGGCTGGAACCTCCTCGTCGGCAGTCTGGTACGCTCGTTCAGCTGAGCGAATTGCGGGAAAGCGGGCGACCGATTTTCCTGTGATGGTGCGTGTAAAACACCTCCTTAACCATAGCGCTTTACTGGCCGTTCACCCTACTTCGCGGCCGGTCGAAAGCGATCTGTCAATTTAAGAAGTTGGCAAGGATTGGCTGCGAGTTTTGACCCAACACGACGGGTTTGGTGTCCCTTCAGATCGCTGGAGAAACCGAGTTGGCATGATGCCGAACCGCCGTAACCGGTAGGTAATCAGTCCGGTATGTCCCCCTCAGTATTTCGTTCAAAGGGACAACTAGAATGTCGAGCATTCTCACCAACACGTCTGCAATTGCCGCCCTGCAGACCCTTCGCTCCATCAACAACGGCATGGAAGCGACGCAGGACCGCATCTCCTCCGGCATGCGCGTTGGCGCAGCCAAGGACAACGCTGCTTACTGGTCGATCGCGACCACCATGCGCTCTGACAACGCAGCGCTTTCCGCCGTTCAGGACGCCCTCGGCCTCGGCGCCGCCAAGGTCGACACCGCCTATGCCGGCGTTCAGGCGGCTATCGACGTCGTCAAGGAAATCAAGGCCAAGCTCGTCACCGCCACCGAACAGGGCGTCGACAAGGTCAAGGTCCAGGAAGAAATCACCCAGCTTCAGGAACAGCTCCGCAGCATCGGCTCGGGCGCTGCCTTCAACGGCGAGAACTGGCTTGATGGCACCGCGGAAGATGCGACGGTCGTGACCGGCTTCGTCCGCGGCAACGACGGCACCGTCAAGGTGACGACGGCAAGCTATGACGCTGAAACCAACGCGCTCTTCGGCGCCTACGACCCGAGCACGGGTACGGTTGAAGACGGCGGCATCCTGGAGCAGGTTCTGGCGATCACGCTTGAAGGCGAAGAAGATGCAACGGCGATGGCTGAGCATCTCGACAATGTCGAAACCGCGCTCAAGGATATGGCCACGGTCGGTTCGACCCTCGGCTCGCTCTCCAAGCGCATCAGCCTCCAGGAAGATTTCGCTTCGAAGCTTTCCGACGCTATCGACAAGGGCGTGGGCCGTCTCGTCGATGCGGATATGAACGAGGAATCGACCCGCCTCAAGGCGCTCCAGACGCAGCAACAGCTGGCGATCCAGTCGCTCTCCATCGCGAATTCCAACTCGCAGAACATCCTTTCGCTGTTCCGTTAATCGACGGATTGATACAGGCGCGGAGGCTGACCCGCGCCCTGTCTCAAAAAGCCGCTCCCGGCAACGGGGGCGGTTTTTTTATTTTTATTCCGCAAGAAAGACTTCCTTAACCTTAATGCGGTTTTCTTGGCTCATCGAAACGACGGGTTAACCAAGAAATTTAACCGGTTGGCAGGCATGACGCTGACCGTCGTTTACCGGCTCTATCCGGAATGTCCCTTCTTCAGTCAGCCATTCAAGGGGCACCTACAACATGACGAGCATTCTGACCAACGTCGCGGCCATGGCCGCCCTCCAGACGCTGCGCACCATCGGCAATGAAATGGAAACCACGCAGGGGCGCGTTTCCTCCGGCATGCGCGTCGGTGAAGCCAAGGACAACGCCGCCTATTGGTCCATCGCTACGACCATGCGCTCTGACAACAAGGCGCTGTCTGCCGTTCAGGACGCCCTCGGCCTCGGCGCCGCAAAGATCGACACGGCTTATGCCGGCATGAATGCGGCCATCGATGTCGTCAAGGAAATCAAGGCCAAGGTCTCTGCCGCCACCGAGCAGGGCGTGGACAAGGCCAAGGTTCAGGAAGAAATCACGCAGCTCCAGCAACAGCTCGTCTCGATCGCCAGCGGCGCATCCTTCAACGGCCAGAACTGGCTGGTGTTCGACAGCGAAGAGGATGGCGCCGTTGCCGACAAGACCGTTGTCTCGGGTTTCATCCGGTCGGCTGACGGCACCGTGAAGCTGAACACCACCATTTACAAGCTGAATGACGACGAAGCGGAAGGCTCGTTGAACGTTCTTTTCAAGACGCTCGGTGACGATACCGACGGTGCCCAAGGCGGCATTCTCGGATCCACCGCCGATGCCCTTGAAGTGGAAGTCGTGTCCGACGACTGGGATAGCGAAACGACCGTCGTCAACATGAACATCACCGAATACACCGATGCGGATATGGCTGACGCCCTGTCGCTCGTGGAAGCCGCTTTCCAGGCGATGACGAAGGCCGCTTCGCAGCTTGGCTCGATCTCCATGCGCATCGGCCTTCAGGAAGACTTCGCCAACCAGCTGACCGACGCCATCGACAAGGGCATCGGCCGTCTGGTGGATGCGGACATGAACGAAGAGTCGACCCGCCTCAAGGCGCTGCAGACCCAGCAGCAGCTCGGCATTCAGTCGCTGTCGATCGCCAACTCCTCCGCCGAAGGCATCCTCCAGCTCTTCCGCTAAGAACAATACCCCCTCCGCCTCATCCGCGGAGGGGGCTACACCCGTTCGGTCCTCCCGAGGGGGTGACAGGCGTTAAACCAATCTTAAAGGTTGCGGCCTACATATTGGCGTCAGTCGCGACATGGTTGCGGCTAATGGCGTAGGGATCGGGATCCTTCAGGGATTTTCGACGCATGATGCCCCGATGCGCAGGCTCGTGCGAGCCATGTTCTTCGTAACATTCTTGTCCGGCAGGATTCCCGGAGCGGTGACGCGTTCAGCGTGGTCGCGGGAGCCGTCGCGGTCGTTCGTTCCGGCCTACGCCGGATAGAGCGCAGTGATTGCGGGAACGCCTGTTCGCTGACCATCAAGGATAGCACACTCATGTCGATCGAATTTTCCGCGACCATGAAACCTGCCGATTTCGCGCAGTTGACTAAGACGCAGCTTGGGGCGTTGACCGGTGATCAGGTCAAGGGCCTCACCGCAGCGCAGATCAAGACTCTCGATAAAGAAGAACTCGCCGTTCTTAACAAGGATGGTGTCGGCGGGTTCTCGGCGGCACAGTGGAAGGCCGTTACCGTCGATGCCACGAAAGGTCTGACGACCGATCAGATCGGAGCGATCGGCAAAGGCGTGAGCCTTCTTTCCGCCGCGCAGATCACGGCGATCTACAGCGCCGCGCCGACCGGCGGCGGCGATCCGGATGCGCCCGCTCCCTCCGTATTGAGCGGCGAGCAGGTCACGGAGTTGAACGCCAAACAACTCAAGGCCTTGGACAAGGATACTCTCTCGAAGATCCTGAACACGACGGGCGCAACCTTCCAGAAGGGTGAGCTCGAGTCGATCAGCACCAAGGTCATCGCGACCCTGAGCGATGCCGATGCGAAGAAGCTGATCGTGATCGGCGGCGCCAAGTCGGAGAAGGATAGCGCCCTTACGGCCAAGCAGATCGCAGCCTTCACGTCTTCTCAGATCCAGGCTTTGACCGACACCGAACTGGGCGCTCTGAACGCAACGCAGATAAAGGGTTTCAAGCCTGCCGCCGTCAAGGATCTGAAGGTAGCGGAACTGAGCGCCGATACCCTCAAGGCGATGTCCGTGAAGCAGATCGCCGCCCTCAGCGTTGATCAGGTTGGCGGTCTGAGCGCAACCCAGCTCGGCGCGCTCGACGAGACGCAGGTCAAGGCGCTCAAGGCAGATCAGATCGCAAAGCTGGATATGACCAAGCTCGGCGCGCAGGTGGAGCATTTCACCGCCAAGCAGATCGGCGCCTTGTCGCCCGAACAGATCGGCGCGCTGGGTGACAATCTCGCCAAGCTGGACGCAACCCAGCTGAAGGCGCTCAAGGCGCCGCAATTGGCTGCGCTTGATGTCACGAAGCTGGCTGCGACCGAAGAAAACGCCCAGATCTCCTTCCTGACGCCCAAGCAGCTTTCCTCTCTGACGAGTGAACAACTCGGCAAGTTGAGCGCTGCGCAGGTCAAGCAGATGACGGTTCAGCAGGTGGCGGGCCTGAAGACGGAAGCGCTCGATGCGCTGGCCGGCAAGGACCTTCTCAAGGAACTGACCACCGAGCAGATCAATGCCGTCAAGATCAAATCGCTGTCGGCTACGGCTGTCTCCAAGCTCTCGAAGGAGCAGGTCCAGGTCCTTACCGTCAAGCAGGCAGGTGCACTGTCCGCGACTCAGGCTGCGGGTCTCACCACTGAGCTTGCCGAGGCCCTGACGAAGGACCAGATCGCCAAGATGAATGCCGGTGCGATCACCGCCATCTCTCCGGCAGGCCTTGCCAAGTTCAGCGCCGAGGAAATCGCCGCCATCAGCCCGAAGGCCATGTCCGGTCTGAGTGCCGAGCATATCGGAGCGCTTCTCAGCGAAGACAACACGCTCAAGAATGCTCAGCTTGCCGCCCTGACCCCGAAGCAGATCCAGGCGTTGAACAAGACGCAGCTCAACGCTTTCGGTGAGGACATCGCAAAGCTGGATGTCACGGCGCTGTCGGCGAAACAGATCGGCGGCCTGGCGTCGGAGGTGGTCAACGAACTTGATCTGTCGAAGCTGTCCGCAAAGCAGATCGGTGGTCTGACGACGTCGCAGGTCGGCGGCCTCGGCGAAAAGATTGCGGATTTCACTCCGGCACAGATCGTGCTTTTCAGCACGAAGCAAGTCCAGAACCTGGGCGCTGACGAAATCGAGAAGCTTACCACCGACCAGGTCGGTGCGCTGACGGTGAAGCAGGTTGCGGTGCTGAACAAGACACAGATCGCTGCGCTTTCCGACACCCAGTCGGAAGCCCTGAAGGCTGGCCAGATTGCAAAGCTGTCCAAGGACGCAATGACCGGCTTCTCGGCAGATAATCTTGCCAAGTTCAGCACCGAGGAGATCGCAGCGATCAGCAAGAAGGCCGTAGCCGGTCTGGCCGAAGCGCAGCTCCAGAAGCTCGATGGCGATCAGCTGAAGGCCTTCACTGCTGACCAGCACAAGGCCAATGCGGTCCTGAAG
>JAEWKX010000035.1 GCA_023393575.1 Pseudomonadota bacterium | reverse complement strand
CCCAAAGCCCGGTCATGAAGGGCACGCCGGCGAAGAGCGACAGCAGACCGGACAGCGTCGAGACGAGCAGGCCGAATCCGGCGATCGACATGGGGTGGAAACCGATCGCGCGGCGAACCGCCGCAACCCCGTAGGCGATACCGTAGATGGCGAGCCCGGACGCCGCGATCAGCCCGCCGATGAAACCGCCGCCCGGCTCGTTGTGGCCGCGCAGGAGGACGAAGACCGAAAAGACCAGCATCAGCGCGGTGATCGGCGGCGCGACGGTGCGCAGGATGAGCGTGTTCATCGGCGATCTCCTTCCACGGGCGCATCGCCTCGATGCTCCGGCAGCGGGTCCCGCAGCCGCACCCGGATCAGCGCCAGCACCGCCAGTCCGGTGATCATCACCACGGAAATCTCTCCCAGCGTATCCGTGCCGCGGAAGTCCACGATAATGACGTTCACGACGTTGGCGCCGTGGGCGACGACCTTGGAATAGGCATTGAAGAATTCGGTGAGCGCACCGTTGAAGGGCAGTTGCGTCGCCTTCAGCAGGAAGAGCGTGAAGCCGAGGCCGCAGGCGATGGCGATCACGGTATCGGAAACAAGCTGGCGCAGCGGACGATGGTCGCGCGGGGACAGCCGCAGCCGCCTCATCACCAGCGCGAGGATGACCACCGACAGCGTTTCGACCATGAACTGCGTGAACGACAGGTCCGCCGCACCGAAGAGCAGGAAGATCACCGCGACGGCAAAGCCCTGGATGCCGAGCGAGACGATGGCGGTGAGCCGGTCCCTGGCGCACAGCACGGCGGCCAGGCCGATCAGCGCCAGCGCGAAGATCGCCCATTCGTGGAAGAACACGTCCGACGGCCATTGCGGCATCTGCGGCAGTTCGCCGTAGACGAAAGGCGGCACGAGCAGCGTCAGCGCCAGCAGGATGAAGGTGGCGGTGATGTAGATCTCCAGCCGGCCCGGCTGGACGATGCGGGTCACCGCGACCGAAAGGCGTACCAGGCCGGCGACGACGTGGTCGAAACCGCGATCGGGTCCGCTGCCGATCGCGTCCAGCAGGCGCTGCATGCTATCGCGGGCACGGTCGAGCTGCCGGTAGACGAGGAGGCCGAAGGCGACCGTCACGATCGAAAGCAGCAGCGGCATGCCGATATGCGGGATCGTCGTGATCTCCACCGCCACCGGTTGGCCGGCGACGGCGCTCGCCATGGGCGTGGAGACGAAGCGGTGGGTGACGCCGGAAAAGATGCCGGCGAACAGGCCGAGGGCGGCCAGCAGGGCGGGGCCGAGCCACATCAGGAGCGGTCCCTCATGCGCATGCCTCGGCGTTTGCACAGGCGCGCCGAGGAACGGCTTCAGTGCCACCGCAAAGGCGATGACGAACATCAGGCCGTTGCCGAAGACGGCGACCAGCGTGAACAGGATCGCGCGCAGGTCGCCGTGCGCCAGCGCGTAATAGATCTCCTCCTTGGCTAGAAAGCCGAGAAAGAGCGGCAGTCCGCCCATGGAGAGGGCCGCGAGCACTGCGGCGGCGAAGGTGACGGGCATGTCGGCCCGCAGGCCGCCGAGCTTCGTCACGTCGCGCGTTCCGGCTTCATGATCGATGAGGCCCGCGACCATGAAGAGCGCGCCCTTGAAGAGCGAATGGGCCACCAGATAGAGCACTGCCGCCTCCACCGCATGCGGCGCGCCGAAGCCGGTCAGCATGACGAGCAGGCCGAGCGAGCCCATGGTCGTATAGGCTAGCATCAGCTTGAGATCCGTCTGGCGGACGGCAAGAACGGTTCCGGCGATCAGGGTGACGCCGCCGAAGAAGGGCAGGAGGATTTCCCAGGCCGGGGTTTCGCCCATGACCGGGTTCAGCCGCATCAGCAGATAGACGCCGGCCTTCACCATGGTGGCCGAGTGCAGGTAGGCGGAGACGGGCGTCGGCGCTTCCATGGCGTTCGGCAGCCAGGAATGGAAAGGGAACTGCGCCGACTTGGTGAAGGCGCCGCCCAGGACGAGCAGCAGGGCCGCCAGATAGAAAGGGCTCTGGCGCAGCATGTCGTCGACGTTCACAAGCAGGGAGAGCTGCGTCACGCCCGTCATGTTCCACAGGAAGATCAGGCCGGCGAGCAGCGAAAGGCCGCCGAGGCCCGTCACCATCAGCGCCTGGAGCGCCGCCCGGCGGGCGGCTTCGCGCTGGTGATCGAAGCCGATCAGCAGGAAGGAGGTGAGCGAGGTGAGTTCCCAGTAGACGAACAGCATCAGGAAGCTGTCGGAGACGACGAGGCCGAGCATCGAACCCATGAAGAGCAGGATGAACGCGAGGAAGCGCCCCTGCTGGGGGTGCCCTTTCATGTAGCCGCCGGAATAGAGCACGATCAGCGTACCGATGCCGGTGATCAGCAACGCGAAGGTGAGCGACAGGCCGTCCAGGAACCATGAGAAGGAGAGATTGAGGCTCGGCACCCAGGCATAGCCGCCTGTGACGACGCCGCCCTTTGCGATCTCGGGCAGGAAGGTGAGGAAATGGATGAAGGCGAGCAGGGGAGCAAGCGCCAGGACCCAGCTTCCGGCATGGCCAATGCCGCGAATCACGAGCGGGGCCAGCAGAGCGGCCAGAAACGGCGAGAACAGACACAACAACGTCAATGCCGTCTGATCGGCCATATCTTCTCCCGCTGATTCATTTATTTCCGCGTATCCCCGCGGACGGATGAGTACATCCCCTTAAGACAAAGAAATCACCGCCTCAAGAGCTTTAACCTCGGGGAAAATGCAAAGAGGCTTTTCCAATCGCCTGCCGCTGCCTATCTACAGGGCGACGAAAGGACCTTCCCATGGCAGACGCGACGATTCCACGCATCCGCAAGAGCGACGCCGAATGGCGCGAGCAGCTGTCGCCGGAACAGTACCGGATCCTGCGCGAGCACGGCACGGAGCGCGCCTTCACCGGCCCCTACTGGGACAGTACCGAGAAGGGCCTCTACCGCTGTGCCGCCTGCGACGAACCGCTGTTCATCTCCGATACGAAGTTCGACGCCGGCTGCGGCTGGCCGAGCTATTTCGAGCCGGTGAAGCCGGAGGCCGTCACGGAGCACCGCGACACCGCGTTCGGCATGGTACGCACCGAGGTACGCTGCGCCAATTGCGGCGGACATCTGGGCCATGTCTTCCCCGACGGTCCGCCGCCCACCGGCCTGCGATACTGCATCAACGGCCATTCGATGGTGTTCGAGCCGATCGGATAGCACCACTCCGTGAGGATCAGCCCCTGGCTTCCTGCCAGTGCGGATAGGTGATGTAGGCCGTGAGGGCGCCTTTCTCGTGCGAGCGGATGGTGACCCTCTCGCCTTCGGGCATGTAGATGATCTCGCCCGGACCAGCGGTGACGTCGGCGGTTTCCGTTGTCACGGTAACGCGGCCTTCGAGGATCACCATCGTATCGTGGACGGCCATGGTCTCTTCGAGCGTCTGGAACGGTTCATAGCGACCGAAGCCGATGGTGACGGGCCCGCCATGGCGCTGGTCGATCATGTTGGCGACGAAGATCTCCGCCTCCTGCCCCGGCGATCTGTCGAAGGTGGCATCGGAGGCTGCAAATTTCTGGACATCCATCGGTCATCTCCTTTTCACCGACATCGCAGGCAGGCCAAACGTCTGAAACGGACGCGGGTTCAAGTGCCGGAGCTTGTCCTCGATCCTCAGAGCCAGCCGGTGCGCTTGAAACGGTAGTAGAGAAGGCCGCACAGGGCGGCGATGGCGGCCAAGACGACGTAGTAACCGTAGCGGGTCGCCAGTTCCGGCATGTTCTCGAAGTTCATTCCGTATATGCCCGCGACGGCGGTCGGGACGGCAAGGATCGCCGCCCAGGCCGCCAGTTGCCGGGTGATGGCGCCCTGCCGCTGCTGCTCCAGC
This sequence comes from Pseudomonadota bacterium, assembly GCA_023393575.1. Taxonomy (GTDB): domain Bacteria; phylum Pseudomonadota; class Alphaproteobacteria; order Rhizobiales; family Rhizobiaceae; genus Neorhizobium. The sequence continues at coordinate 1,056 of JAEWKX010000035.1, read as the reverse complement.
AGATTGGAGGCCTCGAAGACCGAGGTGATGACTTCGCGCAGGCCGCCCACCATGCCCTCCACGCGGCTGACATGGTCGTGCACATCGCGAAAGAAGGGCCGGGCAGTCCTGTCGATGCAGGGAAGATCGAGATGAACGAGCTTGCCCGCCACGTCGGACATCGGGCTCAGGATGCGCCCGAAGAGGATCAGCTGTCGCCGCAGCCGGAAGAGCCTGCGGATCTGTTCCCGCTCCAGGAACGAGGCCAGCATGTGCTTTTCCATCCTCAGTACCTTGTCCTCGATCGCCTGCACCACCGGGAAGTAGCCGTCGACGATGAAATCAAGGATCGCGTGGAGGACGTAGTCGGGCCCCTGCGAGAGGAGTTGCGGAGAGGCTTCGAGCTGGGAGCGCAGTTCGCTGTGGGCACGGGCGGAGCCGTGCCGCACGGTGATGATGTGCTGGCGGCCCACGAAAGTGGCGGTCTCGCCGTAGCGGATCTTGTCGCCTTCCAGATGCGCCGTCTTGGCGATGATGAAGAGCTGGTCCCCGTAGACCTCGACCTTCGGCAGCTGGTGCGGACTCAACGCATCTTCCACCGCCAGCTGGTGGAGGCCATAGGTCTTGGCCAGGCCCTCGATCTCGGTGGGTTGCGGCTCGTAGAGCCCGATCCAGACGAAATCCTTCTCCCCCAGCACCGGAACCGCCCCGTCGGTGGGAACGGGCTCGCCGCGCTTACCCTTGCGATAGACGAACGAAGCGACGACGACCATGGAATTTCCGGGAGGCTGAACTGGGACAGGCGTGCAACATAGGACAGCCGGGCCGCCTCTCCAAGGGCAGTCGATGCCCCCGCCCACTTCGACCAGATCACGAAAGGCGGGACTGATGCATCGCGGCACTGGCATTGCCTGCGCGGCGGCTTAAAATCGCGACCAGACCGAAATCCGTATCCGCAGGAGATGCCATTGTCCAACGTGCTGAAGTTCAAGCGCCCGTCGGCGCCGCCCGAGCCGAAGAAGCCGAACCCGCGCCCGCGCAAGCTCCTGACCGTGCTGGGCATCGTCGCAGCTCTTG
>JAEWKX010000011.1 GCA_023393575.1 Pseudomonadota bacterium | reverse complement strand
GCCAGCAGTACTGGCAGCAACCGCTCCTTGTAGACATGGGTGACGAGTTCCCGCTGCCGCAGATAGTCCAGAACTTCGGGGCGATCTTCGCCGCTCACGCGGAAGGCTATGCCGCGGCAGGAGCCGCCCCGGTCGAGCCCCAGCACCAGGCCAGGCCTCTCCGGCGTTCCGCGATGAACGTGAGAGCGCACACAGAGCGAACGACGGTATCCGAAAACATGCGCTTCTGATTTCTCGACATACGGAAAGCCCGGGTTCCACATCAGTGAACCGTAGCCAAACACCCAAAATTCGTCCATATCCGGCGCCATGCGTTCCCGACGGCGCGTCGCATCGCACCGCATTGAAGGCCACCATTGGAGAACAAAATGGCAGCGTCAAGCCGAACCGGTGTCACCCGCAAGATTTGGTTTCTCGCATTGGCCATCGTGCTGGCGATCCTGCTTTATACGGGCGGCTGGCTTTATGCCGCGTCCGAACTGAAGCAGAAGACACTGGCCCTCCTCGGCAGCCAGGAAGCCAACGGAATTACCGTCGAGTGCCCGGATGCCGAGTATCGCGGTTATCCCTTCCGCATCGGACTGTTCTGCTCGAAGGTCGCGATCGACGACCGCAACAACGGCATCTCCGCCACCCTGGGTGCGTTGCGATCCGCCGCACAGGTCTACGATCCCGGTCACATCCTCTGGGAAATGGATAGCCCGGCGGAGGTGCGAACCAGCCACGGGCTGACCATCTCGATCACCTGGGACAGCCTGCAATCGAGCCTCGTCACCAACGGGCGTGGCGTGGAGCGGAGTTCGACCGTCATCGAGGGCGGCGGCACCGGTATCGTTTCAGCGGCACAGGGCCGGGCCTTCAAACTGGACAGCGAACGCAGCGAGATCCACCTGCGCCAGAACGGCGACGATCTCGACGTCGCGGTATCCCTGCTGAATGCCAGAGGCAGGGCCGAGGGACTTCCGGAACTCCTGCCGGCGGTGACCGCGGTGATCGACGCCACTCTGGTCGGACGCGCCGGCATGATCGATGGCAGCGACTCGAACGGACTTGCCCTCTACGGCACGGAAGGCGAGATGCGCAGGTTCTCCGCCGACCTCGGGGAAGGTCGTGTCGTGTCCGTGACGGGACCATTCTCCATCGACGGGGAAGGCTATATCTCGGGACGACTGAAGCTGAAGGTCGAAGAGATCGATGCCTGGCGCAACAGCCTCGCCGAGGCTTTTCCGGAAGCTGCATCGGCCCTGCAGACAGGAGCCGGAATGCTCTCCGCCTTGAACGGCGGGAACCAGAGCGCCGTCATCGATCTCACCATCCAGCGGGGCAAGGTGCTCGCCGGCGGCCTCATACCGATCGGTGAAATACCGCGGCTGTGATCCTCACGTCTTCGGATCGAGCGCATGGCGGCCGAAATCCGGCGCGTCGACATCCTGGCCCGCTTCGATGATCGACCGGCGGACCGCCCGCGTGCGGGTGAAGAGATCGAAAAGCTTGTCGCCTTCTCCCCAGCGGATCGCTCGCTGCAGATAGGCAAGATCCTCGGAAAACCGTGCCAGCATCTCCAGGATGGCGTCCCTGTTGTGCAGACAGACATCGCGCCACATGGTCGGATCGGACGCTGCCAGACGGGTGAAGTCGCGGAAGCCGGAGGCCGAGTACTTGATGACCTCCGACTCCGTCACAGTCTCGAGGTCGTCCGCGGTCCCGACGATGTTGTAGGCGATGATGTGCGGCAAGTGCGAGACGATCGCGAGCACCTTGTCGTGGTGCTGCGGGTCCATCTCGTCGATGCGCGAGCCAAGCGCCGTCCAGAACGCCTTCAACCGGTCGAGCGCGCGCGGATCCGTATCCGGCAGCGGCGTGAAGATGCACCACCGGCCGCGAAACAGGCCCGCAAAGCCCGCTTCGGGACCGGACTTTTCGGTTCCCGCCAGCGGGTGGCCGGGGATGAAATGCACGCCTTGCGGGATGTGCGGCGCCATCTGCGCGATGACGGAGGCTTTGGTGGATCCGACGTCTGTGACGATTGCCCCCGGCTTGAGATTCGGGGAAATCTGCTTCGCCACCTCTTCCGAGGCGCCGACCGGCACCGAGACGATCACCAGGTCCGCATCCCTCACCGCCTCGGCCGCCGAGGCGACGTACCGGGTCCCGAGGCCGAGTTCCTCTGCCAGTCGCAGCGTCTCCGCACTGCGCGTGGAGATCACCACCTCTTCCGCCAGTCCGAGTTCCTTGACGTCGCGGGCGATGGACGAGCCGATAAGGCCGATGCCGATCAGAGCGATCCGGTCGAAGCGGTCTTCGTTCATGGGCGCCGGTCCATGAATTCACCCAGGGTCTCGATCACACCGCGGTTCGCCTCTTCGGAGCCGACCGTCATGCGTAACGAATTCGGGAAGCCGTAGCCCTTCACCGCACGCAAGATGTAACCTCGACCCGTCAGGAAGGCGTCGGCATCATCGGCGCGCTTGCCGTCCATATCCGGAAAATGGATGAGCAGGAAATTGGCGACCGACGGGGTGACTTTGAGCCCGATCGCCTGAAAGGCGTGTACCAGCTTGTCGAGCCAGAGCATGTTGTGGCCCACGGCCTTTTCGATGAAGGCCTGGTCGCGGATCGCGGCAGCGCCAGCGGCAATAGCGGGGGCATTCATGTTGAACGGGCCGCGCACCCGGTTCACCGCGTCGATGATGGCGGCCGGCGCATACATCCAGCCGATACGCAGCGCCGCGAGACCATAGGCCTTGGAGAAGGTCCGCGTCATCACGACGTTGCGGCTGGTGGAAACCAGTTCCAGTCCCGCCTCGTAGTCGTTGCGGCGGACATATTCTGCATAGGCAGCATCGAGCACGAGGATAACGTTCTTCGGAAGCCCCGCCTGGAGCCGCCTGATCTCCGACACCGGTACATAGGTGCCGGTCGGGTTGCCGGGATTGGCGA
>JAEWKX010000005.1 GCA_023393575.1 Pseudomonadota bacterium | reverse complement strand
GCGCGGGACGGCCAATGCTCTGACCCGCACCACGGCCATTCTCGCGACGCTTTTCTTCGTGACGTCCATGACCCTCGGCATCCTGGCCCGCTACGAATCGCGCCCGACCGACATCCTGGACCGCATTCCGGCGACCCAGGGCAGCGGCAACGGCATTCTCGATTCCCTCGGCCCTGCGCCGACCTCCGAAACGCCGGCTCAGGCGAACGACCAGGGCGGCGTCCCCACAAGCGGTGAAGCGCCGGCTGAAACGACCGCGCCTGCACCTGCGGCAGGTCAAGCCCCGGCTGCGCCCGCCAATTCGACGGGCGTGCCGACCGGCCAATAAGCGCGGTCGTCGCGATAGTTTCCGGCCGGCCAAAAGCCTGCCGGGTTTCTTTTGTCCAGATTCCGTGGACAGCCTCACTTCGGTGAATATTAGGGCTGGCGGAATCGCTCATGAAAAGGTATCCGGTGACTCCCATGGCGCGATATGTATTCATCACAGGCGGCGTGGTTTCTTCCCTCGGAAAAGGAATTGCGGCCGCGGCACTCGGAGCGTTGTTGCAGGCCCGCGGTTATCGGGTTCGCCTTCGCAAGCTCGATCCCTACCTGAACGTCGATCCGGGCACCATGAGTCCGACGCAGCACGGCGAGGTCTTCGTCACCGACGACGGTGCGGAAACCGATCTCGACCTCGGGCATTACGAGCGTTTCACCGGCCGCTCGGCCACCAAGACCGACAACATCACCACCGGCCGCATCTACAAGAACATCATCGACAAGGAACGTCGCGGCGACTATCTCGGCGCCACCGTGCAGGTCATCCCGCACGTGACCAACGAGATCAAGGATTTCGTGGTCGAGGGCAATGACGACTACGATTTCGTCATCTGCGAGATCGGCGGCACCGTAGGCGACATCGAGGCGATGCCTTTCGTCGAAGCGATCCGGCAGCTCGGCAACGAACTGCCGCGTGGCAGCGCCGTCTACCTGCACCTGACCCTGATGCCCTACATCCCGGCGGCCGGCGAACTGAAGACGAAGCCGACGCAGCATTCGGTCAAGGAACTGCAGGCTCTCGGTATCGCACCTGACATCCTGCTGGTGCGCGCCGACCGCGAGATCCCGGAGGCCGAGCGCCGCAAGCTGTCGCTGTTCTGCAACGTGCGCCCCTCCGCGGTCATCCAGGCGCTCGACGTCGCGAACATCTACGACGTGCCGATGGCCTACCACAAGGAAGGCCTCGATTCCGAAGTGCTGGCCGCGTTCGGGATCGAGCCGGCGCCGAAGCCGCGGCTGCAGCCGTGGGAAGATGTCTGCAACCGCATCCATACCCCGGAGGGCGAAGTCACGATCGCTGTCGTCGGCAAGTATACGGGGCTCAAGGATGCCTACAAGTCGCTGATCGAGGCGCTGCACCACGGCGGCATCGCCAACCATGTCAAGGTGAGGCTCGAGTGGATCGTGTCGGAGGTCTTCGAAAAGGAAGACCCGGCGCCCTACCTGGAGAAGGTCCATGGCATTCTGGTTCCGGGCGGCTTCGGCGAGCGGGGGGCACAAGGCAAGATCAACGCCGCGCGTTTCGCCCGCGAGCGAAAGGTTCCGTATTTTGGAATCTGCTTCGGAATGCAGATGGCGGTCTTGGAAGCTGCGCGCAATCTGGCCGGAATCGAGAAGGCGTCCTCCACGGAATTCGGTCCTGCGGAAGAGCCCGTGGTGGGCCTGATGACGGAATGGGTGAAGGGTAATGCGCTGGAAAAGCGCGCCGCAGCCGGAGACCTCGGCGGGACCATGCGGCTTGGCGCTTACGATGCGTCGCTCAAGAAGGGCACCAGGATCGCCGAAATCTATGGCTCGACGGACATCTCCGAACGTCACCGCCACCGCTACGAGGTCAATATCGACTACAAGGACCGGCTGGAGGAATGCGGCCTCGTCTTCTCCGGCATGTCTCCGGACGGCCTGCTGCCGGAGACGATCGAATATCGGGACCATCCGTGGTTCATCGGCGTCCAGTATCATCCGGAGCTGAAGAGCCGCCCGCTCGACCCGCATCCACTGTTTTCAAGCTTCATCGAAGCCGCGCTGGAGCAGAGCCGCCTCGTGTGAGCGGAGCTTGGTCAACGAACGCCTGGGATCGGGCGTCCGGTAGACTGCCACCGCGCGATCCCGTGCCGTGGAGTGATCGACGATGGGCTTCGGATAGGTTACCGAGGCCCTACCTCTCGCCCCCTGGGCGCCCGAGAGGGCCTTCAGTGAATGGCGCCGCCACCACGCCTGCGCAGCACCGGGCGGAAGCTCGCCCGCGGTTGAGGGCCCTCGTAAAGAGCAATGAGGGGGGCTCCGGTTTCCGCTTCAGCCGCAAGCGCCGCGCTGACGTCAGGCACAGGTCGCGGCGGAACCCGACGACCATCTGGACGCGTAGGGGCCTGCCAAGCGCTGCTCCTTCCGAAAATCGACCTGCGGAATGCAGTTCTGCGACCGGATCAGGGTCTCAGCAGAAGGACCGGACAGAGATCACCCGCGGCAAGCGCCGGCGCATGCGGCGGCCGGATGATCAGCGCATCCGAATCGGCAAAGATCCTCATCATCGAGGAGTCCTGCTTGTCGAACGGATCGGCGGCAATATTGCCTGCGCCGTCGCGCACAAGCCGTGCCCGAAGGTAATCCTGTCGTATATCGTTGGCAGCCAGATCGCGTGCTGCCACGGCCACGGCCTCCCGCTTCCGTTCGGGCAAATGTCCGCGCTTGCGCAGCAGGGGCTCCAGGAACAGCAGGCTGCAGACGAGACTGGCCACCGGATTTCCGGGAAGGCCGAGCACCTGCATGGCGCCCAGCGTTCCCACCATCATCGGCTTGCCCGGCCGCATTGCAATACGCCAGAAATCAAGTTCCATGCCCGACGCCTTCAGCGTCTTCTGCACCAGGTCATGATCACCGACGGAGGCACCGCCGATCGTGACCAGCACGTCGACCTTCGCCGACTGCGCCCTGCCGATGGCCTCCTCGATGGCGTCCTGACGATCGGGCACGATCCCGAGGTCCAGCACCTCCGCGCCGTTGTCGCGGGCGAGCGCGCCGACGCCGAAGGTGTTGGAGGCGATGATCTGGCCCGGCGCGGGCATCGTTCCCGGTGGCAGGAGTTCGTCACCGGTCGCGAGCACGGCGACCTTCGGGCGGCGATAGACGACGAGGGCAGGGTGGTTGGTGGCTGCCGCCACGGTCAGGCGTGTATAATCGAGAGAAATACCCTCCGGCAGGACGACATTACCCTCCGCGAAGTCCTGGCCGCGCGGACGGATATGTCTGCCCCTGGCGACGGCGATCTTCGTCCGGATGCGGCCGCCGTCCAGTGGTTCCGCATCCTCCTGGATGAGGATCGTGTCGGCACCCGCTGGAACCGGCGCGCCGGTGAAGATGCGCAAGGCCTCGCCGGGCCCGATCGCGCCATCGAAGGGATGTCCCGCCGCGGCCGTGCCGATGACCGCGAGCTCGCTCCCGGTTGCGGAAGCGTCCTGCGCCCGCAAGGCATATCCGACCATGGCCGAGGCGTCGAAAGGCGGCTGCGTCAGTCTTGCGACGACGGGTTCGGCAAGAACCCGGCCATTGGCATCGGCAAGGGCGACTGTCTCGACTTCCGTCACCGGCAGGCTGCGTTCGATGAGCCGGGCCTTTGCTTCATGCACGGGCAGCAGCGCCATCGTCACTCGTCCTTCCTGCGGTAGGTGCCGGACTTTCCGCCCGTCTTCTCGACCAGGCGGATGCCGCCGATTTCCATGCCCTTGTCTGCAGCCTTGGCCATGTCGTAGATCGTCAGGCAGGCGACGGATACGGCCGTCAGGGCTTCCATCTCCACGCCCGTCTTGCCGGTAAGCTTTGCCGTCGCCACGACCCTCAGTCCGGGCAGTGTATCGTCCTCGGTGATGTCTACGGCCACCTTGGTCAGCATCAGCGGGTGGCAGAGCGGAATGAGGTCGGCTGTCTTCTTGGCGGCCATGATGCCTGCAAGACGCGCAGTGCCGATGACATCGCCCTTCTTCGCATTGCCCTCGCGGATAAGCGCCAGCGTCTCCGGCCGCATCCGGATGTGACCCTCGGCGACGGCGGATCGCTCGGTCTCCGTCTTGGCGCCGACATCCACCATGTTCGCTTCACCGGAAGCATCGATATGCGTAAGGTTACGTTGTACCGTCGTCATTCCGCTGCAACCGATGCCGCGTTCCCCAGAAGCAGACGGCGGGTCGCCCCGACCACGTCCTCCTGTCGCATGAGGCTCTCGCCCACAAGGAAGGTGCTGATGCCCGCCTTCTGCAGGCGCAGGCAATCGTCATGGGTGAAGATGCCGCTTTCGCCGATCAGCAATCGGTCGCCGGGCACGAGGGCCGCAAGCTTTTCCGACGTCTCCAGGCTGACTTCGAACGTGCGCAGGTTGCGGTTGTTGATGCCGATCATCGGAGAGGCAAGCTTGAGCGCGCGTTCCGTCTCTTCCGCGTCATGGACCTCCACCAGTACGTCCATTCCGAGCGCCAAAGCCTCGTCCTCCAGACGACGTGCATCATCGTCCGTCAGCGACGCCATGATCAGGAGGATGCAGTCGGCGCCCCAGGCACGGGCCTCGTGAACCTGGTAGGGGTCGAACATGAAGTCCTTTCGCAGCGCCGGGAGCGTGCAGGCCTCACGCGCGGCCATCAGGAATTCCGGTCTCCCCTGAAAACTGGGGGTATCGGTCAGGACGGAAAGGCAGGTGGCTCCACCCGTCGCATAGGCTGCCGCGAGCGACGGGGGATCGAAGTCCGGCCGGATGAGGCCCTTGGAAGGACTTGCCTTCTTGATCTCCGCGATCAGCCCGAATTCGCCCCCCTCCAGACGGTTCTTGAGCGCGCGGCAGAAGCCGCGCGGCGCAGAATGGTCGGCGGCGCGCGCCTTGAGTTCCGCGAGGGGAACGTGCGTCTTCGCAGCCTCGATTTCCTCTCGCTTGTAGGCTTCGATCTTCCGGAGGATATCCGTCATTGCCCGTCTCGATCCCCTTCGTTGGAGACCGCCACCAGGCGGT
>JAEWKX010000418.1 GCA_023393575.1 Pseudomonadota bacterium | reverse complement strand
GGTCAATAGTGCCCAGTCCGCCCGCAGCAGATCGATGGTATCCTTCTCGAGCCGGATCTCCGCCTCCAGGCGCCGGACTTCCTGCAGCTTGTCGTCTGCACGATGCTTGATCGTATAGGTCACCACGGCCGCCGCCGTCATGACACCGATGAGAACGAGGTCGAAGCTTCTCAGCATGGCTCAGGCTCCCATCCTGGCGAGGGCGGCAAGGTCGGGAAGATCGAAGATCGAGAGATCCGCCGCCCGCGACGGCGCCTCCGTCCGGCGTCCGGCCCGCAGCTTTGCGGAACGGGCACGCGGATTGGCCTGCGCCTCTTCTTCCGATGCGCCGACCAGCCCCCTGCCGACGGGCTCGAAGATGGCCGCCTTCTCTTCCACCAAGGGCATGTGCCGCGACCCGGAGGCTTTGCCGGAACGATCCGCGAGGAATTTCTTGACGATGCGATCTTCAAGCGAGTGGAACGTCACCACGACCAGCCGGCCTCCGGGCTTAAGCGCGCGCTCGGCCGCAAACAGCGCCTGCGCAAGCTCCCCCAACTCGTCATTGACGAAGATGCGAAGCGCCTGGAAGACGCGGGTCGCCGGATGGATCTTGTCCTTGGCCTTGCGCGGATTGACCCCCTCGATGAGGTTGGCGAGATCACGGGTCGTCGTGAAGGGCTCCGTTGCACGCCGTTTCTCGATCGCCCGCGCGATCCGGCCCGCATGCTTCTCTTCGCCGAGAAAGCCGAAGATCCGCGTCAGATCGCTCGGCTTGGCACGATTGACGACATCGGCTGCTGAAACGCCCTCGCCGGACATGCGCATGTCCAGCGGACCATTCTTCTGGAACGAGAAGCCCCGCTCCGCCTCATCGATCTGCATGGAGGAAACACCGATATCGAGCACGATACCATCGAGTCCCTGCGCCGGGGCATGGTCCGCGAGACGGGAGAATTTGGAGTGGACGAGGGTCAGCCGGCCCGGATTGGCGGCCACCAGAGATTGGCCGCCCGCGATCGCCGCAGGATCGCGATCGAGAGCGATCACCCGCACACCCGCGTCCAGGATCGCCGAGGTGTAGCCGCCTGCGCCGAAGGTTCCATCGAGGACGACACCACCCGGTCGCAGGTCGAGTGCATGAAGCACTTCCGCCAGCAGAACAGGAATGTGGCGAACCGGTCCGCCTTCGGCTTCGGACTCGCCTCCACCAAGATTCGCCGCCATTCCGATCCCCCGTCCTAGGCTGGACGCGAGAAGCGCCCCTCTCTTGCCGCCGCCTGCGCCTCGTGAAACGCCTGCGGCCGCCAAAGCTGAAAATGATCCGAGCGCCCGACGAAGGTGACTTCCGTACCGATTCCGGTGAAGTCCCGGATGAAATCCGTGACCATCAGCCGGCCCTCCGCATCGAGCCTCATGAAGACGCCGCCACCGTGAACCAGCAGCGACATCCTGTTCGCCTCCGGCGAAAAGGGATCCACCGACGCAATCTGCCGCTCGTACCGATCGAGCAGATCCGGGCCGCCGACGCTGATCGCCGGGAAGATAAAATCCTGGAGACAATAAAGCTCCTGAACCCCTCTTTCCGCCAGCACGGACCTGAAGCTTGCAGGAACGGAAACCCGCCCCTTGGCATCGATCCGATTGGTCGCATTCGACAGGAAGCGGTTCATGACTCCGTACGTCCGCTCCATTGCTCACCAAGGCCAAACCGCATCCTTGGCACACCACTGAACCAGACAAAGCTTCGCCCGCGAAACGGATGGACATCCGCCCGATGGAGCGACCGAACCTTTGTGATTTCGGGGCAATCATCTGCCCGTAAACAAGATGTGTTTGGGATACCATGGGACCATATGGGCGTCAATGGGAAGAGGCCACGCAGCAAGGCCGCAACATTATTTATTTATAAGCTGTTAAGTTTAACAAAGGGTTATTCCGGGATGTCGACAAACAGGTTCTCTATCCCTCGATAAGCGTGCATCCGCCGGCGCTCAACCACTTGATGCTGCGCTTATTTCAGGATGCGCTTATGTCTTCAAAACGGTGAAATTTCGACTCTGTGAGGCGTCCTCGGAAGGGGGATTGATGCCAGTTGGCCTGTAAGCCGGGTTCTGTATGGCCCCGGTGCAAGCACCGGAACGCGGCAGCCATTCATCTGGGACGATATTTGCACATCGCCTCGCGCAACCCACCCGGATGACTGGCCCGGAGACCGGCTGTAGGCGCTCGCGCGCCCCGCGTCATCCCTATTCGGTCTTGCTCCCGGTGGGGTTTACCATGCCGCCCCTGTTGCCAGCGGCGCGGTGGGCTCTTACCCCACCCTTTCACCCTTACCCCGCCGGCTCTGCCGCTCCTTTACGAGCGGTACAGCAGGCGGGGCGGTTTCCTTTCTGTGGCACTTTCCCTGGGGTCGCCCCCGCCGGACGTTATCCGGCACCGTGTTTCCGTGGAGCCCGGACTTTCCTCACCCTACCGCCTTTCGGCATTGGTAGAGCGCGGCTGCCCGGCCAACTGGCAGGGCTGGGATAGTCGACTTCATCTCCGAATGCCAGCAGAAACGGCGGACCGCCCATCCTCAGGCGAACCGTGCCCTAAAGTCGGCGACGTAAGCCTCGTCACGGACGGCGCCATGGAAAAGCAGTTCCGCCCCGAGGCGTCCGATTTCGTCGGAGCTTTTGGCGGCGGCACCGCAGCCGCCGGAAAGCACACCGATTCGCCTGGACCCCGACCACGAGATCGCCGGATAGCCGGTTGGCGTGAAGGACGTGACGCAGGCGGCCATGGTGGTCCGGGACAGATCGAGCATCGGCATCAGCCGGCGCATTACCTACACCAGATGCCGGTGCGTGCTTTCCCGCCCGCCCGAACGGAACCAGGCGCGGATATCGGCCTCGCGCTCCAGCAGCAGGTCGTCCGGGTCGCCACCGATCTTCAGATAGGTCCTGCCGTCCGGATAGCGTACCGGCGGCAGGAGGTAGATGCCGTCGTCCTCCTCGCTCCACTTCCAGATCAGCGAGGGCACATGACCGAGGCGCTCCAGGCCCCCTTCGTCCACCTCGAAGAAGGCGACGGTACGGGCGTAGACCTTGAGATCGAGCCGTCCCGTCAGCAGAGCTTCGTCGATGGAGAATCCTCCCGCGGCAACCAGAACCTTGTCTGCTGTGAAGGCACCCCCCTCCTCCGTCGTCACGGCGACCAGTCCGCCTTCGTCGCGGATTTCGGAGACGGTTTCGCGAACCAGCGCGCAACCCTGCCGCTCGGCCAGTACCGTTTGCGCCTTCACCAGGCGGCGAGGATTGATATGACCGGCGCCCTTCGCCTCCCATACCGCTTCACTGCCCTTCGGAAGGGAAAAGCAGGCGAACTGTCGTGCCAGTGCGGCATCGTCGAGAAGGTGGACCGCAACACCCAGGCGGTCGGCGGCCGCCAGCACGTTGCCGACATAGGACGCCTCCTCCTCCCGTCTTGGCCCCACCAGAAGACAGCCGGCCTCGGTATAGAAGTCGATGCCGCTCTCCCGCTCGATCTCCGCATAGCGGGCGATGGAAGCGTTGGCGAGACGTGCCCAGACCGGGTCCGAATCAATGGTACGGGTGATGCGTGCCTCGTCATAGTGACTTGCGAAGACTCCCCTATGGGATCGCGTGTCCGCGGGCTCGTCAGGCCCGATGAGAGCGACGCCATCCGTCCACCGCGACAGATGCCGGGCGGCGGCAGCGCCCATCATGCCCGCACCGACGATGATGTGTCTGTAATGCTTCATCGCGGTCTCCTAGCGGAAGAGAGGCGTCATCAGGCTGCCGAAATCGTCCTCGCCCAGCCCTCCCTCCAGAAGAAGGACGGCGCCCAGCCGCCCCAGTTCGTCGGAGGACTTGGCGGCGACGAAGTTGCCGCCCGTCAGGACCGCGATCCGGGACGAACCGGTGAAACCCGCATAGGGTCGTCCGGTCGGGGTGAAGGTGGCGACGCAGGCAGCGGAAGAGGTGGGACATCCTTCCAGGCCCGGCATGATCTGAAGTGCCGTCTCCGTCAGCCGCCGGCGCTCCTGCGGATTTCCCGTCGAACTGAACCAGGCCCGGAACTCGTCGGGCCGCCTCAGATCCCCCGTCTCTATGTCGCCGCCGAGCTTGAGGTAGGTCTTGCCGTCGGGATACCGAACCGGAGGCAGGATGTAGACATGGTCCTCCTCGCGGTCCGTGAAGACGATCGTGGAGGGCATCGTCCCGAAGGTCGACAACCGGGCGTCGTCGAGCTCGAAGAAGACGACGGTCCGCGGCGCGGCCCGCATTTCGAGCGGCTGCGGCAGGAGATTGTTGAGATTGCCGAAGGCGCCGGCAGCGATCAGCACGCGCTCCGCATGAAAGATCTCGCCACCGGCTTCAACCCTGACCCGGCTCCCCTCCTCGCGCACCGAATTCACCGTTGCCTCGACATGGGTCGCACCACCCCGCTTCGCGAGGATGATCTGCGCACGGACAAGCGCACGCGGATTGATGTGGCCGGCCTGTACCGGCTCATGATAGCCGACCACGTGGGCGGGAAAGTCGAACTGCGGAAAGCGGGATTTCAGCTCATGCGGCGCCAGTTCCTCGACCGTCGACAGGGACATTGCCTCGGCGATGCGGGTGGCCCGGTACAGGTAATCCGCGTCGGATCGCGGCTCAGGCCCGGCGAAGAGGCATCCCGCTTCCGAGAAGAACCGGACGCCGCTGCCTTCCTCGATCTCGCGATAACGGTCGATGGCGCGCGCAGCGAATGTCGCCCAGAGCAGGTCGCCGTCGAAACGGCGGGTAATGCGCGCCTCGTCGTAATGGCTGGCGAACACGCCATCATGGGAGCGGTAGTCGGACGGCTCACCCGGACCGATGAGCGCCACTCCTTCCTCGCGCTGGGAAAGATGTCTGGCGGCAGCGGCACCCATCATGCCGCCGCCGATGATGATATACTTGAAATCCCTTGTCATGCCTGCCTGCTTCGAATCCGGAAAACCTCACGGCCGGAACCAGTTCTAGCCGTTTCCTGAATCGAATTGCCAGAGCAAAGCAATGCAGTGGGATCAGGAGGCGAGCAGCGCCTGCACCTTGCCGCAGTAGCGTTTTGAGACGGGGTTCATCCGCTTGGCACCGTGGCCGGCGTTGTATTTGAGAATGGTGCCGCAGGTCTTGCCGCCGCCCAATTCATGCGCCGCGGCCAGATATTTCATGCCGAACTGGATATTGGTTTCCGGATCGTAGAGGTTCTTGACGCTGCCCTTGTAGCCCATCATGCGGGCCGTAGCCGGCTTGATCTGCATCAGTCCGACCTCGCCTGCGCGGCCGCGGGCCTTCGGGTTGAAATTGCTCTCCACCTTGACGACCGCATGCGCCAGATCGACCGGCACGCCGTAGGCCGTTGCGTATTTCACGATGATCTTGGAATAGGGGTTGGCTGCCTTTGCCGACTCCGAGACGGCCTTTCCGGGCGAGGCATATCCGGGCTTGCTGACCTTGGTTTGAAGCGCAACGGTTTTTGTCTTGCCCTTCTCTTCGGCTGCGAACGAAGCCTGGGGAAGGGAAACGAGCATGGCGACGCATGCCGCAGCAGCAACAACTGATCTTTTCATGTCTTGGATAATTCTCCGCACCGGGATGCTCGCAGCCAAAGTCGGGCCGCTGCACGACGTCCGTCAGACGCAGTGACAGTGGGAAGCATCCCGTTTCATTGATGTTTTGCGGTCCCCCCGTCCACTGGCGGCGACCACGTCGATGGCTCCGGTTAAAACGGCTCAATGAGGAAATGATGTGGCGCAGCGATTTTTTTCGACCGCCACCATGGAACCTGCCGGAGAGAACGGCGTTAATCGGGGTTGAATCTCGGCAGGGAAGTCAGAAGCCGATGCAGCGTGTCGATCGTCGAGATGTCGGCGATTCCATCCACTCGCCGAGGACGAAAGTGGCGCTGGAAGGCCTCCACGACGCCCTTTGTCCGGTCGCAAAATATACCTGTCACTTCAATGTCATAACCATAGAGCGACAGCATCGATTGCAGCGCTTCGATGGGTTGTCCTGCCTCGCCGCGCTGAAAGAACCGCCCGCCACCGATCGGGGCCGGATCCACCCAATGCCCGACCCCTTCCGCATGGAGTTTTCCCCAAGGGAAGTTCTCCCCCGGGTCGATCTTGCGAATGGGTGCCACATCCGAATGGCCGAGCACGCGTTCGGGCATGATCTGCCACCGCTGGCCGCATTCGCGACACAATCTGGCAACTGCCTGGACCTGCGCTACCGGAAAGGCCGGCAGTCCGCCCGGATGTCCCACATTGGCGATCTCGATACCGATCGATGCGGAATTGATGTCGACGTCCCCGGCCCAGCGGCTCTTGCCGGCATGCCACGCCCGCTCCTGTTCGCGGACCAGTTGCGTGACGCGCCCGTCCTCATGCACGAAGTAGTGACAGGATACCTGGCTCTCGGGATTGCACAGCCACGAAAGCGCCTGTTCGTGATCCGGCATGCCCGTATAGTGCAGCACGATCATGTCCGGGGTCCGGCCATTGGCCCGAGGCCCGAAGTTGGGGGATGGTGTCACCGTTGCGCCGAGACATTCGGCGGTGAACTGGTTCATGCAGCGCGGCGCTCTTTCTCGATGGCGGCATAGGCCGCATTGAGCGCTGCCATACGTTCATTCGCCGCCGCATGCAATGCCGCAGGGACGCCGCGGGCGATCAGCCGGTCGGGATGATGCTCGGAAACCAGCCGCCGATAGGTCTTGCGAATCTCGGTGAACTCGTCCGTCGGCGAAACGCCGAGCACCAGATACGGGTCGCGCCCCTCCATATGCACGTGACGCGCCATGATGCGCCGGAAATGCTCTTCGTCGATGCGGAATATCTCGGCGATCCGCGCCAGGAACGCCAGTTCCTTCTCGTGCATGAGGCCGTCCGCCTTGGCGATGTGGAACAG
>JAEWKX010000392.1 GCA_023393575.1 Pseudomonadota bacterium | reverse complement strand
CGCTTTTTCAAACACCAAAATGTCCTGCGGCGCGACGCTGATCGTCACATCCGCCAGCCCCGGCGAAAGCAGGTCGGCGCGGATGCGCGCCCGGACCGGTTCTTCCCTGCCGGATACGGCCAGATTCAGCAGTTCCACAACGCCGAGGAACCGGCGGGACTGGATCCGGGCTGCGATCGCGCCTCCCTGCGGCATAACGCGCACGTCCGAGAGGCGCACGGCCACGGCGACAGGCGTGCCATCCGCAAATTTCCCCGCAGGCGCCTTTCCCAGCGGGGTTTCCACCATTCCGCCGGCCACGACTGCCGAGAACTCGTTGATCTCGGAGAAGAACGCCGCAGCGAAGAGATCGCGAGGCGTGCGGTAGAGCTCGTCGGCGCTGCCGATCTGAACCAGGCGGCCGTCCCGCAGGAGCGCGATCCGGTCGGCCATCCGCATCGCCTCCTCCGCATCGTGCGTCACGACTATGGCCGTGGCGCGGCTTTCGCGAAGAACCGCGAGAGTGTCAGCGCGATTACTGTCCTTCAGGCGCGATTCGAGACCCGAGAAGGGCTCGTCCATCAAGAGCACGCCCGGCCGGGGGGCAAGCGCACGCGCCAGCGCCACCCGCTGCTGCTCACCTCCGGAAAGCGCGTGCGGGTATTTTCCCGCATGATGGCCAAGCCCGACCCGCTCCAGCGCACTCCGTGCGGCGACAACGGCATCGCGTGCCGGTAGCGCCGTCAATCCGAAGCGGATATTGTCCAGCACGGTCATATGCGGGAAAAGCGCAAAATCCTGGAACATCAGGCCAACGCCCCGCTTTTCGGGCGGCAGGAAAATGGCGGGACCGGATGCCTCCCGACCGTCGATCACCACCCTGCCCCGGCTCTGCACCTCGATACCTGCGGCGATCCGGAGCAGCGTCGTCTTGCCGGAGCCGGACGGACCCAGCAGGCAAAGAACCTCCCGCGGCTCCGCAGTCAGCGAAATTCCCCGGATCGTTTCCTTGCCCTGGTAGCTATGGTAGATATCTTCGAAGCTCAGTTGTGACGCGAATGAGACCGCGGCCGTTCGCCTCGTCGTCTTGTCTCGATCTTCCGATTCGAAGGTCATCCCGTGCTCGCGGTCCCTGGACCCGTGAACGGGCCTGAAAAAAGATGACCTCATTCCTCTTCTTCACCACCAGGTGTCAAGAGACCGAGTTCCTCAAGGTCGAGCTGCGTTATCGGATCCTCGTCCTCTGCAAGGTCATCCGACAGGCCAGGCAACGGCACCTGAAAGTTCGGCGGTATCCGGCCGGACAAGAGCCCGGCGCCCTTCAACTCCTCCAGACCAGGGAGGTCGCGGAGTTCCTCCAGCCCGAAGTGATCCAGAAACGCCGGTGTCGTGCCGAGCGTCACCGGGCGTCCGGGCGAGCGCCGCCGGCCGCGGAACCTGACCCAGCCGGCCTCCATCAGCACGTCGAGGGTTCCACGGGATGTCTGGACCCCGCGTATATCCTCGATCTCCGCACGCGTCACCGGCTGGTGATAGGCGATGATGGCAAGCACCTCCAGCGCCGCCCGGGAAAGCTTGCGGGCTTCCCCGTCGTCCCTGCGGATCACGAAGGACAGGTCGGCTGCGGTGCGGAAGGCCCATCTGTCACCGCTGCGCACGAGGTTGACCCCGCGCAGCGCATAGTGATCCGCAAGGCGTGCCATGACGGCCGGTATGTCGGCGCCGACCGGTAGGCGTTCGGCCAGAAATCCTTCGGATACCGGTTCCGCAGAGGCGAAGACCAGGGCTTCGGCGATACGCTCGACCTCCGCCAATGCATAAGACTCCGGCTCATGCGTCGCGCCTGCATCGCCTGGATATTTGACCTCGTCAGAAGCTGTCAACCGCCGCCTCCCGGCCTGAAACCGGCTTCGCTCCGCTTCGCAGATAGATCGGTGCAAAGGCCTCTTCCTGTCGGATCTCGAGCTTGCCTTCACGTACCAGTTCCAGCGAAGCCGCAAAGGCACTGGCCGTAGCGGTGACACGATCGGCCGGCGGCAGATATTCGAGAAGGTAGTGCTGCAGGGCCGTCCATCCGGTGATCTCGCCCAGCATCCGGGTCAGCAGTTCACGAGCGTCCGACAAGGACCACACCTTCCGCTTCTCGATCGTCACCTGCGTCACGGCATTGCGCTGGCGCAGGTTCGCATAGGCGGAAAGAAGATCGTACAGGCTCGCATCATAGGCCGACCGGACCTGATGCGGGATGTGCTCGGGCGCCCCGCGGACGAAGATGTCCCGTCCCACCAGGTTGCGGTTGATGAGGCGAGCCGCTGCCTCGCGCATCGCCTCAAGGCGTTTCAGACGGAACGCCAGGGTGGCAGCCATCTCTTCACCGGTGGGGCCGTCGTCGCCCTTCACCTGCTGCGGGATCAGCAACCTGGACTTCAGGTAGGCCAGCCATGCGGCCATCACGAGGTAATCGGCAGCCAGCTCCATCCGGACCCGGCGCGCGCTTTCCACGAATGCCAGATACTGTTCGGCCAAGGCAAGCACGGAGATCTTCGCCAGATCGACCTTCTGCGACCGTGCCAGGTGCAGCAGTAGGTCGAGAGGTCCTTCGAACCCTCCGACATCGATCATCAACGCCTGTTCGTCCGACGCCCTTTCGGGGGCATCCTGCCAGAGCCTGTCCATGGGAATGGCGCTCTGCGAGACGTTCATGGCGAACCCTCCCAACCTGGCTCCGGCGTCAGGCGGCAGCGAAAAGCCCCCGGAATTCCTGACGCAGCGCCGTTTCGTCTGTTTCGTCGCCGGGACCGAAGGCAGCCTCGACCGCCCGCGCACGCCGCAGCGCCTCTCCGGCAAGTGGCCTTGCCTCCGCGACAACGGCCTTCATTTCGTCCATCACGCCGTTGCAATGCAAGATGATATCGCAGCCACCCCCAGCTATTCGGCGGGCGCGCTCGCCGATGGTCCCCTTCAGGGCGTTCATCGACGTGTCGTCCGACATCAGCAGGCCGTCGAAGCCGATATAGCCCCGAATGACGTCTTCGATCACCTTGGGCGACGTGGTCGCCGGCTGATCCGGGTCGATGGCGGTGAAGACGATATGGGCGCTCATGGCCATCAGTTCGTCCTTCATCGCCCGGAACGGCAGGAAGTCATGGGCCTCGAGTTCGGAACGGCCCGCATGAACGATCGGCAGCTCCTGGTGCGAGTCCGCCATGCCCCGGCCGTGGCCGGGAATATGTTTCATGACCGGCAGCACTCCCCCCGCCTTGAGCCCATCGGCCGCCGCCTGCCCCATCTCCGCGACCACCTGCGGGTCGAAACCGTAGGCCCGGTCTCCGATGACGTTGCTGGCGCCTTCGACGGGCACATCGAGCACCGGAAGGCAATCGACGTTGATGCCGAACCTCGTCAGGTCGAAAGCATGCAGGCGGGACATCAGCCACGCGGCCCGCAGTCCAGCCCTCCTGTCCTGCCTATACAGTGCGCCCAGTGCCTGAGCCGTCGGATACTTCTCCGCAAGCGGGGGGCGGATACGCTGGACCCGCCCTCCCTCCTGATCGATCAGTACCGGCGCCAGCGGACGACCGACGGACTCGCGCATGGAAGCCACCAGATCTGTGACCTGGGAAGCCTCCTGGATATTGCGGGCAAACAGGATGAACCCCCAGGGGCGTTCGTCACGGTAGAGGGAGATCTCGTCGGCGGTAAGCACCGGCCCGGCGGCCCCCAGGATCATTGCTTTCGATTCGCTCATCCCGCGATCATAGAGCCCCCGCGCGGCAATGCGAATAGCTCATGGCCCAAAGAAAACGGGGCCCGAAGGCCCCGCTCAATAAGCTCGAAGGATCAGCATCTACTGCGCCACAAGGCAACTGCCCCCGGCAGCCCGATACTTTTCGCATAGCGCCACCGCATCGGCCTTGCTGCCGGCCGGAATGCGGACACGGTAGAAGGTTCCCTTTCCGGCGATCTCGGCGCGCTTGATGTCCACGCCCCGGCCACCGATGACCGAGGCGAACTTCGTGGACAGGTTCTGGTAGGATTTCTGCGCGTCCGCCTCGCTCGGCAGCGACGCGATCTGAATGACATAGCCACCCGGTGCCAGCGCGGCCACCTGATCGGCCGGAGCGGGAGCGACCGGCGTGGTCGAGGGGCTCTGCGTATCCTGCAGATTACCGCGGTCGCTGCCCGCCGCGACGATATTGACCGGCTGCTCGGCCGGGCGGGCTGTTGGGACCGGTG
>JAEWKX010000376.1 GCA_023393575.1 Pseudomonadota bacterium | reverse complement strand
TTCCAAGGCTGTCAGGCGGCCTCGGAACCAATCGTGGTGCAGGTCGTTGCCAGCTATCGACGATGGTCTGGGAGGCTGCGATGGCGCCGCGCTCGTTCTGGAAGGGATATCTGAAGCTCTCCCTCGTTACCTGCCGTGTAAGCATGACGCCGGCGGTATCGGAGTCGGAAAAGGTTCGCTTCCGCAATCTCCATCGCAAGACGCACAATCGGGTCATGAGCCAGTATGTGGATGCGGTATCCGGCGAGGTGGTCGACGACGAGGACCAGGTCAAGGGATATCCCAAGGGCGAAAATGACTACGTCCTGCTCGAAGACGAGGAAATAGAGAATGTCGGCCTGGAAAGTACCCGGACGATCGACATAGAAACCTTCGTTTCCTCCGAATCGGTCGGCTGGATCTGGTACGATCGTCCGCATTACCTGGCTCCCGACGACGAGGTGAGCGCCGAAGCCTTCGCGGTGATCCGCGAAGCAATGGCGAACACCGGAACGGCCGGCATTGCCCGCCTGGTCATGTACCGCCGCGAGCGCGCCGTGCTCCTCGTCCCCAAGGAGAACGGGATCGTCCTCTGGACGTTGCGATACGGCGATGAGGTGCGTGAGGCCAGGGATTATTTTGCCGATATCGATCGCGAGAAGCCGTCGTCCCAGTATCTCAACTTGATGAAGAAACTCGTCGACGAGCGGACGGAGCACTGGAAACCGTCCATGGCGGACGATCCGGTCCAGGATCGGCTGCTCGACATCATCGCGGCGCGCAAGAAGGGCAAGAAGGTCAAGAAACCGACGGAACCAAAACCGGACCACCCGAGCAACGTTATCGACATCATGACTGCGCTCAAGAAGAGCCTTGCGGCGGAGCGCAAGTCATCCCGTTGAAAGGCTAACGCTTCCGCCTCGTCTTCCCCGGAACCGGAATTTCCGCCTCCGCCGCACGGAAATCCGCCCATGGATCGTTGCCGATTTGCTCAAGGCGGGCCACGGCGTTGTTCACGGTGAAGTAGGCGGGCCCGATGGCGTTGCCCAACTCCTCCCAGGCGATCGGCATCGAGACCGGCGCGCCGGCTCGGGCGCGTGTGGAGTAGGGCGCCACCGCCGTGGCTCCCCGCCCGTTGCGCAGATAGTCGATGAGAATCTTGCCCTTGCGCTTGGACTTGGTGATCGTGGAGACGTAGCGGTCGGGACTGTCGCCCGCCATGCCGTCGGCCAGCGCCTTCATGGCGGCCTTCACCTCCGGCCATTCCGCCTTCGGCTTCACCGGAGCCACGACGTGCAATCCCTTGCCGCCCGAGGTCTTGACGAAGCCGGCCAGGCCCATGGCTTCGAAACGCGCTTTCACTTCGTGCGCGGCGGCAATGACGTCATCCCACGTGGTCCCTTCGCCCGGATCGAGGTCGATGTTGACCATGTCCGGCTTTTCCCATTTTTCGATGGTCGATCCCCAGGGATGGATTTCCAGCGTGCCGCCCTGTACCAGACCGAGAAGCCCATCGAGATCGTAGATGACGATGTCCTCCTCGGAAGGATCGGCAGGGTCCTTCGCCGTCTTGATCTGCTTGTTCATGCCCTTCCACGCATGCTTCTGGAAGAACAGGGCCTTACCGATCCCGTCCGGCCCCCGCACCAGGGCGAGAGGCCGGTTGACGACATAGGGCGCCATGAAGCGCCAGACCGCCATGTAGTAGTCCGCCAGGCCTGCCTTTGTGACGCCGGCATCCGGCCAATACACCCGGTCGGGATGGGTCAGATCGACGCTGCGTCTGGCTGGTTCTTCCCGATGTTCTCCGCCGGCCGCGTTCGCCTCACCTGTTTCCCGGATCACGTCGGTTGCCTGCTTGTCCTCGCGCAGACCCCGGTAGGTCGCGTGGCGTATATGGGAATCCGCCGTCCATCCGCGGAACTCGACCTCGGCCACTAGTTCAGGCTTCAGGAAGACGACATCCTTCTTCTCCACGCTGGTCAGCTTGTCGCCGAACGGGCTGCCACCGGTACGCAGATCCTGCAACTGACGGAAAAGCGATTGCGCGACATTGTTGCTGTAGCCCGTCCCCACGCGGCCGGCATGCTTCAGCGTGTCGCCATCGTAGTACCCCATGACCAGGGAGCCGATCGCACTATTTGAGACGGACGACGGGACGTAGCCGGCGATCACGAACTCCTGCCGCGCGGAACATTTCGACTTGACCCAATCCCGGCTCCGACCGCCGCGATAGGGAGCGTCGCCGATCTTCGAGATGATGCCTTCGAGGCTCAGGCGGCAGGCATGCTTGAGGACGAGTCCGCCTTCGTCGCCGAAATGCTCGCTGTATCTGAGTGCCGGCTGGCTGCTTGAGAGGCATACCTCCAGCGCCTGCTTCCGATCCAGCAGCTTCGCGCCGGTGAGGTCGTACCCATCGAGGTGGAGGAGGTCGAAGGCGAAGAAGACGAAGCGATCCGTGCGGCCTTCGCTCAGGTCCTGTTGAAGGAGAGAGAAGTCCGTCGCCCCCGATCCGCCATTGACCACGACTTCGCCGTCTATGATCGCCTGCTTGACCGGCAGCTGCCTGAAAGCATCGACGATCGCCTCGCCGAACTTGTGCGTCCAATCGAGGCCCGTCCGCGTCAGCAACTGGATGTCGCCATCATCGACGCGTGCCTGAAGCCGGTAACCGTCGAGCTTGATCTCGTGGAGCCAGCGCTTGCCCGACGGCGCGCTCTTCACAAGCGTTGCAAGCTGCGGCTGGACGAAGTCCGGCAGGTCGGCTTTCCGGGTACCTTTGATCTTCTGTGGATGCGGTGTGGTGGGGCCGTTGAGTTCCCTGTCCGTCGGAGGCTCGACGGCCGCCGGAACTTTTCTTTTCCTCGGTGGTGCCGTGGGCGCCTTCCCGCCCTGCAGCTCCTCGATCGCGCGTCCGGTCTTCACGGACTTGGGGAGTTCCTCGAGGATGTCCGGACCGCTCTCCGTCCTGGCAAATTCATCCTCTCCCTTGATGAGAAGCCAGTTCTCGCGCTTCTCGTTACGGCGATTGGCCATCTTCACCAGGTGCCATCGGCCCTGCAGTTTCTCTCCCTCAAGCTCGAATTCCATATGGCCTTTCCTGTAGGCCTTGTGAGGATCGCCGATCGGGCTCCAGGTGCCGCGGTCCCAAAGCAGGACGGCGCCTGCGCCGTAATTGCCTTCGGGTATGACGCCTTCGAAGCCGCCGTAGTCCAGCGGATGATCCTCCACATGGACGGAAAGTCTCTTTTCCCCGGGCACGAGGCTAGGGCCGCGGGTAACGGCCCAGCTCTTCAGCACGCCATCCATCTCGAGCCGGAAATCGTAGTGAAGCCGGCGCGCGGCATGCTTCTGGATAACGAAGCTATTTCCACCCGCCTTCGCTCTTCTTCCCTTGGGCTCGGGAGAAACGGTGAAGTCGCGCTTCTCGTTGTAGGTCTCGAGTGCCATCGTCAACCTGCTTTCCGTTGCGGCTGAGTGGCGGTCTTCGGCTTGCGGGCCGGCTTCTTCGCCGCAGCTGTCTTTTTGTTACTCTTCGCTTCGGCTCCGGCGCTCTGGCGCAGGGCGTCGAGAAGGCTCGAAACCTTTTTCGGCTCGGGCTTCCGCCTCTTCGGCAGCTTGCGCCCCTCTATCTTGGCCTTGATCAGTTCGGTGAGGGCCGTCTCGTAGCGATCGTCGAATTCGGTCGGATCGAACGTGCCCTTCTTGGTGCCGATGATATGCTTGGCGAGGTCGAGCATTTCCCCTTCGATCTTGAATTCGGGGATATCCGCGAACACCTCGCCGGCAGGCCTGACCTCATAGTCGTAGTTGAGCGTGCTGGCAATGAGACCGTGATCGGTCGGACGGATCAGCAGCGTACGCAGCCTGCGAAACAGAACGGTACGGGCGAGTGCCGCGACGTTCTTTTCCTGCAGTCCCTTGCGGATCAGGGCATAGATCTCTGCCGCCGCCTTGTCTACGGGTGCAAGATAGTAGGGGCGGTCCAGAAAGATCGTATCCACCTCCCCGCAGGGTATGAAGTTTTCAAGCTCGAGCGTCTTGTCGCTGTCGGGAACGGCCGCCTTGATCTCGTCCGGCTCCAGGATCACGTACTCACCGCCGGCGCCCTCGTAGCCCTTGACGATATCCTCGTCGTCGACTTGCCGCCCTGTATCGGCATCGACAAGCTGGCGATGGACGCGATGTCCCGTCTCCCGGTTGATGATGTGGAAACTGACGCGATCGGCGCTCGAGGCGGCGGTGTAGAGGGCCACCTGGCAACTCAACTCTCCTACCTTGAGATAACCCTTCCAGTTTGCTCTCGGCGCCACGGATCAAACTCCCCGAAAAGCTTTATCAACAGAGGCGGTGGAACTTTGTTCCGTTCCTCCGGTTGCAACTCGAACGAGATGACGAATGTCAGTCCGCTTCGGGGAACCAAAGGTGCGAACGGTGCGTTTGCCACCGTCATCCCGTCAGCGAGACTTCGGAGAGGTAGGCACGGTGTCTGAATCACAGTTGAATCGTGATCCTGCACGCGCAGACATAGTAAAGCTTATTCCCGCTCTCCGTGCGTTTGCCCGCACCTTCTGCCGCAACCCTGCAGATGCCGACGATCTGGTTCAGGAAACGCTGATGAAAGCCCTGGCGAACCTCGACAAATTCGAGCCGGGAACGAAGCTCAAATCCTGGTTGTTCACCATCATGCGCAACACCTTCTATACGCGCTCCAAGGTGCTCGGCCGGGAGGCGCCGGGAATGGACGAGCCTGTATCCGGAGATTCGCCTATGCCGGCGACGCAGGAGGTCAGCGCGCGCGCCAAGGAAGTGCAGCGCGCCCTCCAGAAACTGCCGTCGCACTATCGGGAAGTTCTGACGCTCGTGGCGATCCTCGGCGAGAGCTACGAAACGACCGCAGAAATTTGCGACTGTGCCGTCGGCACCGTCAAAAGCCGCCTCAACCGGGCAAGACACCAGATTCTTCTGGAACTCGGCGAGGAACAGGGGTGATGAGCTCGCAGAGCAAGGGAGGCTCACATGGCAGGTAGATTCTTGGCAGCGCTCGCGGCATCGGCTCTCTTCGGGACCGCGGCCATGGCTCAGGAGGCAACGGCAAAATTCATCGGCGCCGACGGAGCGGAAATCGGAACGGCAACATTGACCGAAACACCGGCCGGAGTTCTGATCGAAGCCCAGGTTTCCGGGCTGCCGGCGGGCCAGTGGGTCGGCTTCCACTTCCACGAGAACGGCACGTGCGATCACCAGAGCGGCCACGAAAGCGCCGGCGGGCACTTCAACCCCGATGGCAAGGAACATGGGTACAAGTCGGCCAATGGCCCGCATGCGGGGGATATGCCCAATCAGCACATCGACGCCGAAGGCATGCTGCACGCCCAGCTCTTCAATACCTTCGTCTCTCTTGCGGAGGGTGCCAATAGCGTGAAGGGCAGGGCGCTGATGATCCACGGGGGGCCGGATGACTACGAAAGCCAGCCTTCGGGCAAAGCCGGCAATCGCATCGCATGCGCCGTCGTCGAATAGCTGACAGGAACCCGCTGAGTCAGCTCTCCGGGTCCAGTTCCGGGTAGTGGCGGAATATCCCTGATTCGTTGAAGGGAAGCCGCCTGCCCGACGCGAGATAGGAGCGGATGTTGGGGCGCTCCTTCACCGCCCCATGGAGGGCGGCAACAGCAGGCCAGTTCGCCGCTGCCTCCCGCATTGCATTGGG
>JAEWKX010000241.1 GCA_023393575.1 Pseudomonadota bacterium | reverse complement strand
GTCCAGTTCATGCCCGTTCTCCGCATTTGAACGTCTTCGGCATGCGGAATCCTTCACCGTTGGCGCGAATGATGAATTCGCGCTCGCCACTATATCTAGGCTTTCAGGTGACTAGTTCCGCCGCATGCAGTCTAGTTGTTGATTGTTAAACTACTGGGCCGGTGACTCCGTGGCAAGAGTCCGCGGAATCCGGGCGAATCGATTTTCGGGTTTTCCCCAACTTGCTTTTCAGGCGAGTCATTTTTGTCACATGGCGGCACCCGGCGCCTAGCGTGCTTTTGTTGACATGCCGGGGCGAAATGCCGATAGTGCCCGCGCCGCCCGAGAGGGCGGCATTTTTGATTGATTTCCGCACCGATTGGCGGTGATCGCAAGGAGTTGCTCCCATGGCCGAAGCTGCGCTGTTCGACACCTACAACCGCGTACCGCTGCGCTTCGAGCGAGGAGAAGGCGTATGGTTGGTCACCGAGGGCGGCGAGCGTTATCTCGACTTCGCAGCTGGCATCGCGGTCAATTCGCTTGGACACGCCCATCCGCATCTCGTAGAGGCGCTGAAGGCGCAGGCGGACAAGCTCTGGCACCTGTCCAACCTCTACGATGTCCCCGGCCAGGAGACGCTCGCGCGACGGCTGACGCAGGCGACCTTCGCCGACAAGGTCTTTTTTACCAATTCGGGCGCGGAAGCGCTGGAATGCGCCATCAAGACGGCGCGCCGCTACCAGTTCAGCAAGGGCCATCCCGAGCGCTTCCACATCATCACCTTCGAAGGGGCCTTCCATGGCCGGACGCTGGCGACCATCGCCGCCGGCGGCCAGGCCAAGTACCTGGAAGGTTTCGGCCCCAAGGTCAGCGGCTTCGACCAGGTGCCGTTCGGAGATCTGGATGCGCTGAAGGCGGCGATCACCGATGCCACGGCGGCGATCCTCATCGAGCCGGTTCAGGGTGAGGGCGGCCTGCGTCTGGTCTCCCGGGAGTTCATGCGCACGCTGCGCCAGGTGTGCGACGAGCATGGGCTTCTGCTTGTCCTGGACGAGGTACAATCGGGCGTCGGTCGTACCGGCAAGTTGTTTGCCCACGAATGGTCCGGTATCGCGCCGGACATCATGGCCGTGGCCAAGGGCATCGGCGGCGGCTTCCCCCTTGGCGCCTGCCTCGCGACGGAGGAGGCTGCGATCGGCATGAAGGCCGGAACCCACGGCACCACCTATGGCGGCAACCCGCTGGCCATGGCCGTCGGCAACGCCGTGCTGGATGTTGTGCTGGCTGACGGTTTCCTTGAACACGTGCGCGACGTTGCGCTGGTATTCCGTCAGGGGCTCGAGGGATTGAAGGACCGTTATCCCGACATCATAGAGGAAATCCGCGGCGAAGGCCTGATGCTCGGCATCAAGGCAAAGGTGCCGAATACGGACCTGCTGCTGGCGATGCGGTCGGAGCATATCCTGGCGGTGCCGGCCGGCGACAATGTTTTGCGGCTCCTGCCGCCGCTCGTCGTCACCGCCGACGAGGCGCGCGACGGCCTCGCCCGCATCGAGCGCGCGGCCGACAGCCTCCATAAGTCCGGTATGAAGAAATCAGCGTAAGGAGCGGGAGCGTTCGCTCCCTTCACGATATGGCATCACCCAGGCATTTTCTCGATCTGTCGGCAGTCTCGGCGGAAGATCTCCGGGCCATTCTCGATGACGCCCGGGAGCGGAAACAGGCGACCAAGGCCGGCACGGCGAAGCGCCCGCTCGAAGGCAAGATGCTGGCGATGATCTTCGAGAAGCCCTCCACGCGGACTCGCGTCTCCTTCGACGTCGGCATGCGCCAGCTTGGCGGCGAGACCCTGTTCCTGTCCGGGACCGAGATGCAGCTCGGTCGCGCCGAAACGATTGGTGACACGGCCAAGGTCCTGTCCCGCTACGTGGACGCCATCATGATCCGGACCACCGAGCATTCGCGTCTCATGGAGCTGGCGGAACACGCAACCGTACCGGTCATCAACGCCCTCACCGACGATACCCATCCCTGCCAGATCATGGCTGACATCATGACGTTCGAGGAGCATCGCGGCCCGGTGAAGGGCAAGACGATCGCTTGGACCGGCGACGGCAACAACGTCCTGCATTCCCTTGTCGAAGGCGCCGCCCGTTTCGGGTACCGCATGAACATGGCCGTTCCCATGGGTTCCGAACCCTCCGACAAGTTCCTGAACTGGGCGCGGAACAACGGCGGCGACATCATGCTGTGCCATGATGCGGAGCGGGCCGTATCGGGTGCGGATTGCGTCGTGACCGACACCTGGGTGTCCATGAACCAGGAGCACAAGGCGCGCGGCCACAATATTTTCCAGCCCTATCAGGTGAACGATGCGCTGATGAGGCAGGCCAAGCCGGAAGCGCTCTTCATGCACTGCCTTCCTGCGCATCGCGGCGAGGAGTTGACGGACGAGGTGATCGACGGGCCGCAATCGGTGGTCTTCGACGAGGCGGAAAACCGCCTGCACGCCCAGAAGTCCATCCTCGCGTGGTGCCTCGGGGCCGTCTGACGCCGTTCTTGATTCTACGCGAGCCCGGTACCATGTATCGGCTTTCGATCCCGTATCACCGGATGGCGGGACTTCACCTATTTTGTCGATGCCGTTTTGCGCCGTTGCGGTTCCGCCGGGGACCGTGCGCATGTAAAACCGGTACATTCGGCGCCAAGGAGCAAGTCATGGCGGAAGTGACCGTTGAAATGAATGAGCTGAACCTTGCTGGAGACGACCGCGTCGTCCCTTTCCAGGTGGAGGGGCTGGACGTGCGGGGCCGCGCCGTTCAATTGGGGCCGCTGCTGAACGCCATCCTCGGGCGGCACGATTATCCCGCCCCGGTTGCCCGTCTCCTTGCCGAGGCGATCGTGCTGACGGCGCTGCTTGGCACGTCCCTGAAGTTCGACGGCAAGTTCACAGTGCAGACCAAGGGCGACGGTCCGGTTGACCTTCTGGTCGCGGATTTCTCCACGCCCGACCGCCTGCGCGCCTATGCACGCTACGACGAGGACGCCCTTGCGGCCGCGGTCTCGGAAGGAAAGACGTCTCCGCCCGAATTGCTGGGCGCCGGCGTGCTTGCCTTCACGATCGATCATGGCCGCGGCATGCAACCCTATCAGGGGATCGTTCCCCTGGATGGCTCCTCGCTGGAGGAGATCGCGGGCGTCTATTTCCGCCAGTCGGAGCAGATACCCACGAAGGTAAGGCTGGGTGTGGCCGAGCTTCTGGACCGCGACCGCGAAGGCAGGCCGCGCCATAACTGGCGGGCGGGCGGGCTTGTCGCCCAGTTTCTGCCGCAGGCGCCGGAGCGCATGCGCCAACCCGATCTGCACGGCGGCGACGGGGACGAGCGGGAGCACGACCAGAGCGACGACGATGCATGGTCGGAAGCGCGCGTGATGGTGGAAACGATCGACACGGACGAACTGACGGATCCGCAGGTGCCGATCGAACGGCTGCTGTTCCGGCTGTTCCACGAGCGGGGTGTGCGGGTCTACCAACCGCAGCCGGTGATCGACCGGTGCAGCTGCTCGCGCGACAAGATCAAGGGCGTGCTGGAAGGCTTCAGCGCCGAGGAGATCAGCGCCAGCGAACAGGATGGCGAGATCGCCGTGACCTGCGAGTTTTGCTCGACCACCTACCGCTACGCGGTCGAGGAGTTCGCCGCGGCGTGATTGCGGCCGGTGCGGGTGCTAGTTGAGCACCCGCAAGAGTCCCGGCGAATCCAGCGAGAAGGCCGGGATGTCGACTTCGAAGGGATTTCCCTCGTCGTCTTCCATCGTGTAGTGGCCGAACATCATGCCCGAGGGGGTATCGAGCGGACAGCCCGAGGAGTATTCGTACGAATCCCCCGGCAAGAGCCGCGGCTGCTCCCCGACCACCCCCGGTCCTTCCACCTCGTCGACGGTGCCGTTCTGGTCGGTGATGTGCCAGTAACGCTGCATCAGCCGCACGGCATGATCGGAATGGTTCTCGATGACGATGTGGTAACCCCAGACATATCGGCTGTCTTCCGGACTGGATTGCTCCTCCAGGTAATAGGGCTCCACGACGACTTCGATGTCTTTCGTTCTGGCGCGATACATACGCGGTACTTTCGATGATACCGTTCCGGGTATGTTACAGCTTCGCTAAAACGTCAAGAAAAGCGAGCGCTTGGGAGCCGTTCACCCGGCTTCTGCGGCCTGCTTTCGCCGATTAGGGATAACCGGGAGAGTTAATCTGTGCCGGCGCTCCCGGTGGGCGCTCTCCCGGTGGGTACTCTTCCCCGTCGCCGGTCAGCCGGGGATCTTGTCAAGCGCCCGGGCGAAGTCCTCCAGCAGGTCGTCCGTATCCTCGATGCCGGCAGACAGTCTCAGCGTGCCGGCGGAGATGCCGAGTTCCGCCCGCGCGTCGTCCACCAGGTTCTTGTGGGTGGTGGTGCCGGGATGGGTGATCAGGCTCTTTGAGTCGCCGAGATTGTTGGAGATCTTCACCACCTCGAGCGCATTCTGAAGCGCGAATGCCGCGGCCTTGCCGCCCTTCAGCTCGAGGCAGACCAGCGTGGAGCCGCCGCTCATCTGCTTGGCGATGATGTCGGCCTGCGGATGGTCGGCCCGGCCGGGATAGATCACCCTGGCGATCTTCGGGTGGTCGGCGAGCAGGTCGGCGATCCGGGCGGCGTTCTCCGTCTGCTGGCGAACCCGCAATGGCAGCGTCTCGATCCCCTTCAGCAGCGTCCAGGCATTGAACGGAGACATGGCCGGCCCGGTATGACGGAAATAGTCCTGCAGGCTCTCGGTGACCCATTGCGTGTCGGAAAGCACCACGCCGCCGAGGCAGCGCCCCTGGCCGTCGATATGCTTGGTGGCGGAATAGACGACGATATGGGCGCCGAGCTCCAGGGGCTTCTGGAAGAGCGGCGTCGCGAACACGTTGTCGACCACCACCTTGGCGCCGATCTGGTCGGCAAGCTTTGCAACGCCTGCGATGTCGATCACCTCGAGTGTCGGGTTGGTCGGGCTTTCGAGGAAGAAGACCTTGGTATTCTTCCGGATCGCCTTTTCCCAATTTGCGACGTCGCGTCCGTCGACCAGGGTGCATTCGATCCCGTACCTTGGCGCCAGCGTCTCCACCACCCAGCGGCAGGAGCCGAACAGCGCGCGGGCCGCGACGATGTGATCGCCCGCCTTGACCTGGCAGAGGATTGCCGCCGCGACGGCTGCCATGCCCGATGCCATGGCGCGCGCTTCCTCGGCACCTTCCAGCAGGCACATGCGCTTCTCGAACATGTCGTTGGTCGGGCTGCCGTAGCGGGCATAGATATAGCCTTCGCTCTCTCCCTTGAAGCGTGCCTCGGCTGCCTCCGCCGTCTCGTATACGAAGCCCTGCGTCAGGTAGATCGCCTCGGAGGTTTCGCCATATTGCGACCGGATCGTTCCGCCGTGGACGAGCTGGGTTGCGGGGCGCCATTTGGTGGTCATGCGCTTGCACCTTTCAGACACAAAAAACCCGGGCGCGGCAGCAGACCGGTTTCGCCCCGGTCTTTTAGCCACTTGTTTAACGTGGCTGCAAGCCGACCGGCCAAATCACCACGGGATAACGCTGCCATAGCGCCGGTCCTCGCTTGCGTCAATGGCGGCCTTTTGGTTTTGTCCAGCCAGACGGGGACAGACGATGATGATACGCACCACGGGAATTCTTGCTGATCGGGCCATTGCGGCGCTGTTCGACAGCGGCCGCCTGGCATCCGAGAAGCCTCTGGACGGCGACCAGATTCAGCCTGCGAGCCTCGATCTGCGCCTCGGCGCAAAGGCCTTTCGCGTCCGCGCAAGCTTCATGCCGGGGCCGAACAGCCGGGTGGCGGACAAGCTCGACCGTCTCAAGCTGCATGTGGTGGATCTGTCCGAAGGTGCCGTTCTTGAGACCGGCTGTGTCTATATCGTGCCTCTCATGGAGAGGCTCGACCTGCCGGCGGACATGTCGGCCTCGGCCAATCCCAAGAGCTCCACCGGCCGCCTCGACATCTTCACCCGGGTGATCACGGATTACGCCCAGGAGTTCGACAAGATCCCGGCCGGCTATTCCGGCCCGCTCTACCTGGAGATCAGCCCGCGGACCTTCCCGATCGTGGTCCGCCGCGGCTCTCGTCTTTCGCAGATCCGCTTTCGCATCGGCAACGCCCTGCTGGGCGAGCCGGAACTGCTGCAACTGCACGAAGCCGAGACGCTGGTGGCATCCCGGCAACCCAATATCAGCGGCGGCGGCATTGCACTTTCGATCGACCTCGCGGGGGACAAGGATGGCCTCATCGGCTATCGCGGCAAGCACCACACAGCCGTCGTCGATGTCGACAAGAAGGCCCAGCACGACATCTTCGACTTCTGGG
>JAEWKX010000240.1 GCA_023393575.1 Pseudomonadota bacterium | reverse complement strand
CCTGGTGCGCGCGATGAAATGCACCGAGGCCGATATGCAGGATGCCGGGCTTCAGCGCCTTTCGGTCGAAGGCCGGCTTGACGACGTTATCGGCGAGCGTGCTCGAGGCTGACAGTCTTTCCATGGTCACGACAATCCATATCTGGTGTGGGAGAGCGCACGTTCGATGCCGCGCAGTTCGGCAAGTCCCTTGAGCCGGCCGATGGCGGGATAGCCGGGCTGGGCACCGCGCGTCAGGTCGTCGAGGATTTCCTGGCCGTGGTCCGGACGCATCGGGATCTCGTAGTCTTGGCGTCCTTCCGCCCGTCGGCGCCGTTCTTCCTTCAACAGTTCGGCGACGACGGCCACCATGTCCGTGTGCCCCTCCAGATGCTCGTCCTCGTAGAAGGAGCAGGGTGTGTCGGGTTCTTCCCGATGGACGTTGCGCAGGTGGACGAAGTGGATGCGGGAGGCGAAACGCCCGGCCATGGTCGGCAGGTCGTTGGCGGCACGCGCGCCGAGCGAGCCGGTGCAGAAGGTGACACCGTTCGCACGGCTGTCCACTGCGTTCAGCATGTGGGCATAGTCCTCTTCCGTCGAAAGGATGCGCGGCAGGCCGAGCAATGCCCAGGGCGGATCGTCCGGATGGGCGCAGATATTGATGCCGACACGTTCGGCAACCGGCGTCACCTCCGTCAGGAAATCGACGAGGTGCTGCTGCAGCTTTTCCCGGCTGATGCCATGATAGGTGGCGAGGTGATCGCGCAACTGCGGCAGCGTGTATCCATCAGCGGATCCCGGCAGTCCGGCGCCGACGTTCCTCGAAAGCGCGACGCGGCGCTCTTCCGGCATTTCGGCGAAACGTTTTGACGCCTTCTCGCGAAGCGCCTCGTCATAGTCCTCCGTCGCACCCGGCCGTTCCAGGAGGTGGATGTCGAAGGCGACGAAATCGATGAGATCGAAGCGCATGGCCTTGGCGCCATGGCGCGCCGTCCAGCGCAGGTCGGTACGAGTCCAGTCAAGAACCGGCATGAAGTTATAGCAGACTGTGCGGATGCCGCTTTGCGAGAGGCGCTGCAGCGTCTCCTGCCAGTTGGCGACGTGCCGGCGCCAATCGCCGGTCTGGGTCTTGATGCTTTCGGAGACCGGAACGCTCTCGACCACATCCCAGACAAGCCCGCCCGCACGGATCGCCTCATGGCGCTTGGCGATCTCCTCCACGGGCCAGACCTCGCCGGTCGGGATATGGTGAAGCGCGCTGACGATCCCTTGCGCACCGGCCTGGGCCGCGTCCTCGACGCTCACCTTGTCCACCGGGCCGAACCAACGCCACGTATGCCGCATGAAAACTCCTCAGGAGAGAAATGTCAGTTGAACCTTGCAGGCGACGGAACGGTCGCCGGCCTGCTCGAATGCCGCCACGGCATCTGAAATCGGAAAACTGTGCGAGATGATCGGCCGCACGTCAATCTCACGCCGACCGATCAGTTCGACAGCCTGCGCAAACTCCACGTCGAAACGCTGCGAGCCGACCCAATGCATTTCCTTGCCGACCAGCGCGTTGAGCGGAACGGAAACATCGCCGGTGACGCCGACCTGAACGATCGTCCCGCGCGGCTTCACCGTCGCCACGGCGGTACGGATGGCCGGCGCCGCCGCCGAGCATTCGAAGGCCACATCGAACCAGCCCTTCTCCTCCTCGAAGACTGCGAGCCGATCGGCATGCGTCGCGACGTTGATCGTGCGCGTCGCCCCCATCGCCGCGGCGCGCTCCAGGGCGGCATCCGTGAGATCGGTGACGACGATCTCCGCCGCCCCCGCATTGCGAACGGCGGCAACGACCAGCGCACCTATCGGCCCGGCGCCGGTGACCAGCACACGCTTGCCCTTCAGATCGCCGGCTCGGCCGACGGCATGCAGGCACACCGCAAGCGGCTCGGCGCAGGCCGCCTCCGCAGCCGTGACCCCGGCACCGGCCGGCACGCATTGCGCAGCCGGCACCACCATCCAGTCGCGGAACATGCCCTGGGCATGCGGCAGACGCATGGCGCTGCCCATGAACTGCATGTCCTGGCAGTGGATCGGCAGGCCATCCCGGCAGAAGCGGCAGGTGCCGCAAGGCTGGCTGGGATTGACGGCCACCAGATCGCCGACCGCGACGCCCGAGACGCCGGCCCCTAGCGCTTCGACATATCCGGAGGCTTCGTGGCCGACCACAATCGGCTCACGCACCCGCACGGGGCCGAAACCGCCGTCCTGATAATAATGAAGGTCGGAGCCGCAAATGCCCCCAGCCGCCATCCGCAGCAGAACCTGTCCCCGCAGAGGCGCGGCAACCGGCGCCTCCTCGATCTTCAAGCTCCCCGCCCCGTAAAGGCGGGCCAAACGCGTGCGCATCGTTCAACCCTACTTGAGCAGGCCGAGTTGCGTCGGCAGCCATAGCGTGATCTGCGGAATGAAGGTGATCAACAGCAGCGCGACGAACAGCGGGACCATCCAGGGCAGGATTGCCATCGTCGTCCGCTCGATGGACATCTTCGATATCCGCGACAGCACGAACAGCACCATTCCGACGGGCGGCGTCAGCAACCCGATCATGAGGTTGAGCGTGAAGATCAGCCCCATGTGCACCGGATCGATGCCATAGCGCGCCGCGATCGGCATCAGGATCGGGACCAGGATGCTGATGGCGGCGATGGTATCGAGGAAGGCGCCGACAACCAGCAGCACGATGTTGACGATGATCAGGAAGGTCCACCAGTTATCAGTCAGCGAGAACATGAAGTCGGAGAACATCTGGGCCGCCTGGCTGACCGTCAGCAGCCAAGCGAAGATTGAGGCGGTGGTAACGATGAACAGCACCGAGGCCGTCGTCTCGATGGTGTCGAAGCTTGCCTTGGCGAGCGTCCTCAGTGTCATGGTGCGGTAGCGCACCAGACCGAGGAAGAGCGACCAGATGACGGCGGCGACCGCCGCTTCGGTCGGCGTGAACCATCCCATGGTCATGCCGCCGATCAGGAGAACCGGCGTCATCAGCGCCATCACGGCGGAGAAATCGTAGTACCAGTCGAGCGCGATCAGGGCGGCCAGCGCGATGAAGACAGCGATGTTGATGGAGAGGCCTGCCAGAACCAGCAGGTAGACAGCAAGCGGGAAACAGAAGACGATGACGATTTCGAGCGAGGCCGACATTAGTTTCTTCAGCTCGAACGGCGTGTCGGATCCCCAGCCCTTGCGATAAGCGAAGATGACGACGGTGATCATCATCAGCAGCGTCATCACGATGCCTGGCAGGATACCGGCCATGAACAGGGCGCCGATCGAGACGTTGGCCATCATGCCGTAGATGACGAAGGGCAGCGACGGCGGGAAGATCGGGCCCAGGGTCGCGGAGGCGGCGGTCACGCCGACGGCAGCCTCGACAGGATAGCCGTGGTCCTTCATCGCCTTGATCTCGATCGTGCCGATGCCTGCGGCATCCGCCAGCGCCGTTCCCGACATGCCCGAGAAGACGACCGAGCCGATGATGTTCACTTGCGCCAGGCCACCCTTCATCCAGCCGACGAGCGACAGGGCGAAGTGGTAGATGCGGCCGGTCACGCCGGCGATGTTCATCGGGTTTCCGACGAGAATGAAGAAGGGAACCGCGATCAGCGGGAAGCTCTCGACGCCCGCAATCATGCGCTGGGCGGCGATGATATCCGGCGCGACGCCGTAGATAACCAGGTAAAGCAGCGAGGATACGCCCAGCGACACCGCTATCGGCGCACCGATGATCATGAGACCCAGGAAGGATCCGATAAGAAGCAACATTGGTCAGATCCCCTGTACGCCGGTGTCGTTCGCCTGTTCACGAACGGTCTTTTCGTTGATCATGTCCTTGATGAAATTCTGCACCGAGCGAACGAGCATCAGCGCGAAGGCGGCGAAGACCGTATAGAAGACGTAGCCGCGCGGCAGGTTGACAGTCACCATGCGCTCCTTGCCGACGATGCCGATGTAGCGCCACATCAGCCAGGTCGTGTAGGCGAAGAACCCGATGACGATAAAATCGACGACAAGCTCGAACCCCCGCCGGACCTTCGGCGACATGAACTGGTAGAGGAAGTCCACCGAAATGTGCCGCGCAAGCCGCACGCACATGACGGAGCCCAGGAAGACGATGACCACGAGGCAGTTCGCAGCGATCTCTTCCGTCCAGGCCAGGCTGTTGTTCAAGGCGTAGCGGGTGAAGAACTGGAGGAACACGCAGAACGCCATGCCCCAGAAAATCGCCATGTTCACCCAATCTTCCACCGCATAGGGCGACAGGTCGACAGGACCGGCATCCTCTTCGAAGGCATGCGCCATCTCGTCGACGCTGATGGGAGCGTGCTGCTGTTCGTTCATCGGGGAACTCCGCCAATCTCAGACAGGGGACCGCGCCCGGCTCCGCCACCGGGCGCGGTATATGGCTTGCTACTTGACGGCGCGGATGGCTTCCCAGTCGGCCTTCTCGTAACCGATCTCCTCGAAGGTGACCTTTTCCATCACGGTCTTCTCGAAGTCGGCCTTGTCGACCTCGGTCACGGTGAGGCCATCGGCCTTGAACTTCTCGACCAATGCCTTCTCCCGCTCCTCGATGATCTTCGTGCTGCGCTCGGCGGCTTCCTGCATCACCTCGGTAAAGATCTGCTTGTCCTCGTCGGAGAGGTTCGACCAAAGGGTCGGGGAAACGACCGTGTTCAGATGATCGACGATGTGGCCGGTGAGCACGATGTTCTTCTGCACTTCGTAGAACTTCTTCGCCTCGATGGTCGTCAGCGGGTTCTCCTGCGCTTCGACCGTGCCGTTCTGCAGTGCAAGGTAGACCTCCGCGAAGGCGATCGGCGTGGTGTTGGCGCCGCAGGCCCGCGGCATCGCGAGATAGGCCGGAACGTCCGGAACGCGGATCTTCAGGCCGGCCATGTCGGCGCACTTCTCGATCGGCTTGTTCGCCGTCGTATGGCGCGTACCATAGTAGGTGACGGCGGTGATATGGTTGCCACCCGAAGCCTCCTCGTAACCCTGGGCCAGCTTCTTGAAGATGTCGCTCTTGGTGTAGGCGATCAGGTGGCTCGGGTCGCGGAAGATGTAAGGGAAATATGTAACGCCGATCGGCGGATGCTCGCGCGAGGCGAAGCTCGAGCCGGAGATGATGATATCGACGGTGCCGAGCTTCAGGCCCTGGTTGATGTCGGCCTCCTTGCCGAGCTGCGAGGCCGGGAAGACGTCGATCTTGTAACGGCCGTCGGTGCGCTTGGCGATCTCCTCCGCCGCCCAGACCGATTCCGTGTGGAAGGGCTCGGAGGTTTCGTAGACATGCGCCCATTTCAGGACGGTCTGCGCTTGGGCCGCGAAGGCCGAAGCCACGACGGCGACGGTGGCGCCGAGGATGGTGGTGAGTTTCAACTTCATTTTCATTTCCTCCCGGTTGAAGTCAAAGGGACTGCTGGTGACCGCCGGCGCGTCTCCGCACGGCGGGTATTGCACCGTCGGCCGGCTCCTCGCCGAAACTTTCCGACAGGCGAATCTGGGACTGGTCGAGATGGGCGCGCATGGCGGCGCGCGCGGCCTCGGGATCGCCGGCGGCGATCGCATCGCGAACGGCACGATGCTCCTCCATGGCGGCGCGCCAGGTGAGCGGGTTTTCGAAATAGCTCGCCAACCGCTCGAAATAGGGGGTGAGCCGCAGATCGTGGATCTGGCCGACAAAGCGATTGAGGGTACTGTTGCCGATGATGGCGGCGACCGCTGTGTGGAACTCGCGGTCGAGCGAGAGCGCCAGCGCCCGGTCATCGAGCGAGGCCGCCATGCGGGCGAGATTCGCGTCGAGGACCGCAATCTGGTCAGGCCGCACCACGCGTGCCGCCTCCTCGGCGATGGCGCACTCGACGACGGCGCGGGCCTGCAGGAGCTCGAACGGCCCTTCCGCCTCCGTCGGAGCGAAAGCATCTCCCGCAGGCGACCGGGCGGAGACATAGACCCCGGACCCCATGCGGATATGGACAAAGCCTTCCACTTCCAGCACGATCAGCGCTTCGCGGACGGTAGGGCGGGAAACGGCGAGAAGTTCGGCCAGCTCGCGCTCCGACGGCAGCCTGGATCCGGGGGCGAAATCTCCCCGCTCGATCAGGCCTCGCATCTGGTCCGCTACCTGACGATACAGGCGGCGCGATTCAATGACCGAAAACATCCATCCTCCCGACGTGCCCTCCACGGCACGTGACTGGTAAGCTGGCCTTACCAGTTGGACGATTCCTATACTGCCGCCCGACAATCTGTCAATGGCATACAGTAGACGTTCTGCAGCGAGGACCGGAGGTCAGTCGCCGTGCGGCGGCGTCTGGGCGGCGTTGATGGAGGAGACGAAGCGGCGGGTCCGCTCCCGTTCAGGGGCACCGAAGATCCGCTCCGCCGGACCGGCCTCCACCACCTTTCCCCCTTCCAGGAACACGACATCGCTGGCGACCCGCGAAGCAAGCCTCAGGTCATGGGTGGCGATGATCATCGTCGTCCCCTCGCCCGCAAGCTTGCTCAGGACCTCGACCACTTCGGTGGCGAGTTCAGGATCCAGCGCCGAGGTGGGCTCGTCGCAGAGAAGCACGCGCGGCGACATGGCGAGCGCACGGGCGATCGCGACGCGCTGCTGCTGGCCGCCGGACAGCGTCGCCGGCCAGGCATCGGCCTTGTGTTCCATGTTGACCTTGGCGAGCAGCGCCCGCGCATGGCTCTCCGCCTTCTCGCGCGGCCACTTCAGCACGGTCAGCAGGCCCTCCATCACGTTCTCCAGCGCCGTACGGTGCGGGAAGAGCTGGAAATTCTGGAAAACCATGCCCGTCTGGCGGCGGATCTTCTGGATAGCCTCCCAGCCGACCCTGCCGCCGCGGCTGAATTCCACCGCCGCATCGCCGAGCCGGATCGTGCCGGAGCTCGGAATCTCCAGGAGGTTGATGCAGCGAAGCAGCGTGCTCTTGCCGCCGCCGGATGGGCCGACCAGCGCGGTGACGCGGCCTTCGGCGACCTGCAGGCCGACATCGTC
This sequence comes from Pseudomonadota bacterium, assembly GCA_023393575.1. GTDB lineage: Bacteria > Pseudomonadota > Alphaproteobacteria > Rhizobiales > Rhizobiaceae > Neorhizobium. The sequence continues at coordinate 531 of JAEWKX010000240.1, read as the reverse complement.
GAGCACCAGCGTCTCGCCGAAGCTCTTCGAGATATGGGAAAGCTCGATCATCGGGCTGCCTCCAGCGTTCCGCCATAGCGGGAGAAGCGGCGCTCCAGCCTGACCTGCAGGTTGGACAGGACGGAACTCAGCGCGAGGTAGATCAGCGCCGCCTCGATATAGAGGATCAGCGGCTCGTAGGTCGTGGCGACGATGCGCTGCGCCGACTGGAAGAGTTCCGGCACGGTGATGGCCGCGGCGAGCGAGGTATCCTTGACCAGCGAGATGAAGGTGTTGGAGAGCGGCGGCACGGCGACGCGGGCCGCCTGCGGCAGGATGGTGCGACCCATGGCCTGCCGCCAGGTCATGCCGATCGAATAGGCCGCTTCCCACTGGCCCTTGGGCACGGAGGAGATGACGGCGCGGATGATCTCCGACGAATAGGCGCCGACGTTCAGCGTGAAGCCGATCAGGGCAGCCGGGAAGGCATCGAGCAGGATGCCGACGCTCGGCAGGCCGTAGAAGATCACGAAGAGCTGGACGAGGAGCGGC